>JAGWJK010000357.1 GCA_028865845.1 Rhizobiaceae bacterium | reverse complement strand
GCGGGCCACGATGGCGGCGGTAATCGCCAGGACGATGATGCCGAGCGCGCCGACCAGCGCCATAGGTCCGCCGGCATAACCGGCCAACAGCAGCGCTGCGCCTGCCATCAAGCCGGCACCGTTCAGCCAATGGCGTTGAACCCAATGAAAGGCGTCCGGTGAAACCTTGGGCACAGGCCGATCGGAGGGCGGTGTCTCGATGAGATCGTCGGCCGCCGGGGGCGCATCGTCGACCGGGCCTTCGCGCGGCTCATCATGGCCGTCGGCGAAGGAGTGAATAAGCTTTTTCTGTAAATTAGCCAGAGTGCTCATGCAATCTGGCTAACACAGCCATTGTTCCCGAGCCCTTCAGAGATTCGGTAGAATTTTATGCTTTCGGCTTTTTCGGCAAAAGCAGCTCATCGAGAATGACGCAGGCGGCGCCAACGGTGATGAAACTGTCGGCCAGGTTGAAAACGGCAAACGACCACGTCTCTGTGTGGAAGAGAACGTAATCGATGACATGGCCGTACAGAAAGCGATCGATCAGGTTGCCGAGAGCGCCGGCGATGATCAGCGCGAAACCGAGATGGGCGAGCCAGCGATGATCGGGCGTGCGGCGCCAGAGCCACAACACGAAAGCGACGATCACCAGGCGCATGCCGACGATGAACCAGCCATCCATGCCCGACAGCATGGAAAACGCGACACCGAGATTATAGGTGCGGTAGAGCGCCAGCATGGGGATGACGGGCACGGCTTCCTGCAGCGGCAGCCAGTTGTCGACCATGACCTTGACGACCTGATCGAGGATGACGGCAACAACGATGAAGATCAGGATCGGCAACGGCCGGGAAAACAACGCGGGCTTTGCGGATGGCCGGTCGTTCGACTGTATTTCGCTCATCAGGTCTCGCTGAGTGTCAAAAGGTGGCGGCGGGCTTCGAACAGCATCACTGCCGTTGCGACCGCCAGATTGAGGCTATCGGCGCGGCCGGCCTGTGGAATGCGGGCAAGCGCATCGGCCTCCTTCGCCAGGGTGTCCGGCAGACCGGATTGTTCATTGCCCATCAGCAGCACGACGGGCTTTTTCCTGTAATCGATGGTGCGGTAGTCGACCGCGCCGGCAAGATGCGTGGCAACGACGGCAACGCCGGCGGATTTCTTCCAGGCCAGAAACTCGTCCACTGTCGCCTTGACGACAGGAACGGCAAAGACCGAGCCCATCGTGGCGCGCACGGTTTCGAGGGAGAACGGATCGGTGGTTTCGCCGACAAGGATAACGCCGGAAGCGCCGGCCGCATCGGCCGTGCGAATGATGGTGCCGAGGTTGCCGGGATCGCGCACACGGTCGAGCGCCACCCAAGTCTCGCCCACCTTCGGCCTGACATCCCGAAGCGACCGCCAGCGCTGATCGAATATGCCGACCACCATCTGCGGATTGTCGCGACGGGTGATCGAGGCGATGACCTTTTCGCTGACCTCCAGCACAAGACCGCCGGCAGCAACCGTCTTTGCGGCCACCTGCTCGACCAGCGGCTTGCCCTTGGCGGCCTTGGCGTAGACGAGGGTGCGGATCGTCCAGCCGAGCTCCAGCGCATCGATGACGAGCTTCAGCCCCTCGGCCAGGAAAGCACCGCTCTCCTCGCGAGATTTCTTCGCTGTCAGCGCCTTGATGTCCTTGATGATCGGATTGGCGAGCGAAGTTACTTCCTTCACCTGCCCGACCTTGCGTGGTCCGTCGCGAAAATCCTGGTTCATTTCGGCACCCAGCGGCTGAAGAGAGATGTGGAGAGCGCCCTGCCCGGCGTTTTGCCGTCAAGGCCCGCCTCACGGATGACGAGCTCGCCCGATTCCACCGCGCCTCCAGCGCCGCGCATCGTCTCGCGCATCAGCTCATGGATCGAATAAAAACTGGCGCGGATGGAATAGGCCGTCAGCACCAGACCGAGCGCCTGCGGCGACAGGATCTCGCGGCAAATATCGAGCATCGAAGGCAGGTGTTCGAAGAGATGCCAGACCTCGCCGTTCGGACCTCTGCCGAATTTCGGCGGATCGGTCAGGATGATATCGTATTTGCTGCCACGCCGCTCTTCGCGCAGGATGAACTTCATCGCATCCTCGCAGATCCAGCGGATCGGCAATTTCTCCATCCGTCCAAGCGCCTGGTTTTCACGCGCCCAGCCGATCGCCTTTTTCGAGGCGTCGACATGGGTCACCTCCGCGCCGGCAGCGGCGGCCACCAGCGAGGCGACGCCGGTATAGCCGAAGAGATTCAGCACCTTCAGCGGCCTTTTCGCCGCCTCGGCCTGTTCCTTCATCCATGCCCAGTGGACAATCTGCTCCGGAAAGACGCCGACATGGCGGAAAGCGGTGAAGCGGCCGAGAAAATCGACGCCGAGCAGTTGCAACGGCCAGGTCTCGCCAAGCGCCTGACGCGGAAACCGCCAGCGGCCCATGCCATCCTCGTCGGTATCGCCGGTAAATACGGAATCGGCATTATCCCAGACATGCGCGGGCAGCGACGGCGGCCATAGCGCCTGCGCCTCGGGCCGGACGATGCGGTAAGGACCATATTGCTCGAGCTTCAGCCCGTTGCCCATGTCGATCAGATGAAAGTCGCCGGCGCCCAGCGATTCAAGGATGACGGGCACGCGCTCGACCGGACGCTCGCCGGTGCGGGCAATCAGCGGCCTTTCGATGACGGCCGAAACCGGCGCGGCGTCGCGCGCCTGCGCGGTCCGATCTCCGCCGTCGCGAACGGCCAGGGTCGGCTTACCGGGTTGTGCTGCGCGTGCCGGCGGCTTGCCTGGCGCATCGCGCCGGGGCTTTGTCGCCGGGCCGCCCGCGGCTTTCTGGCCGGGCCGGCGTTCCTTCTGTTTCACCATGCTTGTCTCAAAATTGATATGTGCGTGCAAATAGCATCTGCCCGTCACTTGGCAAAGCGCTTTCCGATCTGCGATCATTACGCCTTCGAATAGGGGAATGGGGGATTTCTTGCATGGACATGACCGGCGAAGAGCGGATTGCTGCGCCCAGAGACGTGGTGTGGGCGGCGCTCAACGACCCCGGCGTCCTCAAGCAATGCATTCCCGGCTGCCAAAGCCTCGATTGGGTTTCGCCGACAACGCTGACCGCGGCGGTGAAGGTCAAGATCGGGCCGCTCTCGGTTTCCTTCGACGGCGAGATCGCGCTCACCAACATCAAGGCACCGCACAGCTATACGATTTCCGCGGAAGGAAAAGGCGGCCTTGCCGGCTTCGCCAAGGGGGCAGCCGACGTGACGCTCAAGGAAGACGGCAACGAAACCATCCTGCACTATGACGCAGGAACCGAAATCGGCGGCAAGATCGCCCAACTTGGGTCGTGGATCGTCGGCTCCAGCGCCAGGAAACTCGCACAGCAATTTTTCGCCAACTTCGTTGCCGCCGTCACCGGCAATCAGGCGCCGGCCTGATTTGCCGTAGCGCGCTTGCCCCTCTATATCCGCCGGATGACATCGACACCAAATCTATGGACCATCCGGCCGATGCAGCCTCGCGATCAGGACGTGCTCGCGGCGATCTATCTGTCCGTGCGTCGCGCGACCTTCATCTGGGTCGATCCCGGCCGGTTCTATCTTGAGGATCTTGCCGCCCATACGCACGGCGAGCGCGTTACCGTCTGCGAGGACGAGAGCGGAACGATAGCCGGATTCATGAGCCTGTGGGAGCCGGATGACTTCATCCACATGCTGTATATCCTGCCGGATTATCAGGGTCGCGGTGCCGGCAAGGCGCTGCTCGCCGCGCTGCCTCAATGGCCGCAGCGGCGCTACCGGCTGAAATGTCTTGTGCGGAACACCCGCGCCATCGCCTTCTATCGCTCGCTCGGCTTCGAGATTGTCGGCGACGGCGCATCGCCCGAGGGCGACTATAAGGACATGAGATTAGGCGAGGCCGTCTAACAAAAGCCGCGGAGTCATTTCGACGGAAGCTGGCCGGCAATCTGCTCGGCGCGGTTTCGGTGCTTGTCGGCTTCCGCTTGCCAGCGCACCGCCTCGCGCGACTGGCTGCGTGCGCGCTTGCGATGTTTGCCCTGGCTGACCCAAGTCACGGCCGAACCGACCAGCATGCCGACGATCAGCGCGACGAACAGCAGCACGAAAAGCGGCGCGTGCTGCGAAAGAACCTGATCTTCGGGACGGAAGGGATTGAGCGCCAGCGTCACGGACTGCCTGTTGGCAACGCAGAAGATGATCAGGATGACGCCGAGCGGCAACAATATCAGCAGATTGACGATCTTCTTGGTCATTTCCATATGCTCCTGATCCTGGCACGCTCGAAATCTTCTCCCCGCCAGAATAAGAATGACAGAGCCGAGTTCAAGTGCCATCCGTGGATGGCGCGATCATGTCCAGGAAGCAAATCGGTCACGATGCCGATCAGTCGTTGTCGCTGTCGTCGTCTTCATCGCCGGAGCCGGGGTTGAGGCGCTCGCGCAGTTCCTTGCCGGTCTTGAAAAAGGGAACCCACTTTTCCTCGACGAAAACCGTGTCGCCGGTGCGCGGATTGCGGCCGGAGCGCGACGGGCGGTTCTTGACGGAAAAAGCACCGAAGCCGCGCAACTCAACCCGGTTTCCCGCAGCAAGTGCATCTGTGATCTCGTCGAGGACGGCGTTGACGATATTTTCGACATCGCGGTGATAAAGATGCGGGTTACGTGCCGCAACTATCTGCACCAATTCCGACTTGATCACGGTTGCCCCCTTAAATTATTGATTTATCAATTGGCTGCACCCTGCCAAACAGAAAGCAGGCCGTCAAGAAACAACTTCTCTGTCATGATTTTCTGGAGATCCTCTCCCTTCATAAAATCATCATAACCGAGGAGATTTAGCAACCAGGAAGCTGCACCGGAGAAGAAGAAGGTTGAAGTTTTGCTCTCTTTTTCCCAATCCACGATAGGCAGGTCCTTCTTCACCTTGCGCGTATCGAGATAGGCGCGGATTTCGTCCTCGCCGCCGAGCGTATCGATCAGCTTGTTCTGCAGCGCCTGACGACCGGTGAAGATGCTTCCATCGGCGAGCTTCAGCACTTCGTCATGCGGCAATTTGCGGCGATCGGCGACGAGATCGACGAACCAGGCGTAACTGTCCATGACCATGTTGCGGATCATGTTCTTCGCATCCTCGCTGGCGGGGTGAAACGGCGAGGGTTCGGCCTTCAGCGGCGCGGACTTGATCTCCTCCAGCGATACGCCGAGCTTGTCGAGCAGATCCTTCGTCTGCGGATATTGGAAGATAACGCCGATCGATCCGGTGATCGACGTATCGCCGGCAACGATGTCGTCGCCGGCAGTCGCGATCATGTAGCCGGCGGAAGCGGCAACGGTGCGGATGTCTGACACGACAGGCTTCTTGGCGGCGACGGCGCGGATCGCCTTGAAGATGCGCTCGCCGCCATAAGTCGTGCCGCCGGTCGACGAGATCGACACGATCAGCGCCTTGACCTGATCATTGTCCTTGATCTTCTTCAGTCGCTCCAGAAGCTCGGTATCATCGGTTATGAGCCCGGATATGGTAACACGAGCGATCTGCGGCCCACGCGTATCGGG
>JAGWJK010000356.1 GCA_028865845.1 Rhizobiaceae bacterium | reverse complement strand
ATTTATCACGCGTGAAGAGCACGCGGATATCGTGAGCTTCTATAAAAAAGTGATCATGCACCAATTCTGCACAATACGCGATTTGCGCGATCAGTTGGCGGAGCGAGAATTTGGGACATCCTCGATCCCTCCGAAACCAACGCCGCCGCTCAGCTCAGAAGATCCGTATGCGCTTTACGACAATGTCGTCGTGCTTCGGCCGAAAACGCTTCGCTGACCGGCACTTTGTTTGCAGACCGAAGACGCTCTGCGGCCGGGCCTGTTCAATGGTCCCAGGGCGAATGAAGGATAATGCTGCAGAGATCCGAGCGGCGGAAGGTCGGATCCTTGAACGCAAGGACATCATCATTGAATGTCCCGAACGTGGTTTGCGGCCTGAGCCTCGTTCCATCGTAGAATGCATCGATGATCCCGTGCTTGAAGTCGGGACCGCGCGGATAGGCTTCGACGACGGCCTGGCGCTGGTCGTCGCTGAAGCCTCCGTATTCGCGCCCGGCCACGTCCATGCCGGCACCGGCTTGCACGAGGAATATTTCAGGATGCATATGCTCCGGAATGCCGGGGGTCGTGTGCAACGCGATCGCTTGCCAGACCCTCTCGACATCAGCCTCCGGGATGGCGTAAGCGCTCAGGAAATTGCGGGCGGCGTCGGCGCCATCGACTTCAAAGCGCCGCTGGCTGTGGTGATAGGCTGCCGTCAGGCCGATGTCATGGAACATTGCTGCCACGTACAGCAGTTCGGCGTCGAACTGCAACTGCATCCTGCTTCCTTTGAGAGCTGCCCAGAAAAACACCCGGCTGGAGTGGAAAAACAGCAGATCATTTTCAGTGTCACGGACAAACTGCGTGACATCGCGGGCGAGTTTGCTGTCAGGGATCGATATTCCGGAGACGTTCGTCATAGCGATTTCAGCTCCTCAAGAACATTAGTTGGCGACGCCTCACCCGATGGTGCGTGCGTTCTGGCTAGCGAGGAGCGCAGCAGGCGGCGCCCGAAAGCCGATCGCCATACGATTATAAGCGTTCATCAGGCCGATCGCGATCGTCAGGTCGGTGAGTTGCTGCGCGTCGAACACCGCAGCTGCGGCGGCGTAAGCCGCATCGGGAATTCCTGTCTCCGCAAGACGCGTAACAGTTTCTGCCCACGCCAGAGCAGCACGCTCACCATCGCTGAAAAGAGCACCGCCCTCACGCCAGGCCGGAACGAGTACGAGCTTTTCGACATTCATCCCGCCCCTCAGCAGGTCGCGGGAATGCATGTCGATGCAATAGGCGCAGCCGTTAAGCTGCGATACCCGGAGATAGGCGAGCTCCACCAGCGATTTTGGAAGCCCGGATCTGGCAATATAGGTGTAAACCCCGGCGAGCGCCTTCACGCCTGCGGGGGATGCGGCGTTGTAATCAAGCCTTTGTGTCACGGATAGACTCCTCGCTGGAAAACAAATTAGGCATGGAGCGGGCCGTCAGGCCCGCGGCGCCTCGATGTCGTAGGAAATGCGTCCCGAGGGCAGGAAGAAGAAGGCGATGAGCGCGCCTCCCCTTGCCTCCGGATAATGATGGCTTCCGGGCGCTGGCGCGGTCCATCCGGCATGGCGCCAGCCGAGTGGCCCCATCAGTTCAGCGGTCGGCGCAAGCGGCACGACGAGGTTGAACTCGCCGTAGGGATGCAGGTGATAATCTCCCCTGAAGACATCGTCTTGCTCCAAGGCGCAATCGCCCTCGGACCGGCCGGCGCGACTGTCCATGTAGACGGTCGTCAGGCTGAAATAATGCGACCGCGCGCAAGGCTCGAGCAGCCGGCTGCGACGGTAATGTGGCCCGGCAATCTCGATATTGGCGGCCCATCCTTCTTCGACGCCTTGCCGGACACGACGCGCCAAATCTTCATAGGCCGGGCTACCGGGACCGTGCGTCGCGTTCAGCCAGGTCTCCATCTCCGAACCGGGCGTCTTGTCCTTTATCTGTTCGATGAGGGCGATGGCCGCCTCGATCAGTTCATCGCGTTCAGTCATTGAAATATCTCCAGGTGAGCTCAGAAGCCGTAGAATGATGCTATGTCATCCACCGGCGCTTTCGGCATGCGCGGGCGCCGCAACGACCATTCCGGATCACCGAAGCCCATCGACATGCCGCAGACGACCATCTCTTCCGGTGCAAGCGGCAGATGACTGCGAATGACGGCGTGGTAGCGGGAGAAGAATTCCTGCGCGCAGGTGTCGAGACCGCGCGCGCCGGCAGCCAACATGATGTTCTGAATGAACATTCCGAGATCGAGCCAGCTACCCTTCTCCAGGCGCCGGTCGGTGGTGAATATCAGCCCGATTGGCGCATCGAAAAACCTGTAATTCCGGGCCGTCTGTTCGGCGCGGGCGGCATGGTCATGAAGCGCAATGCCAAGCCCTCCATAGAAAACGGCGCCGAACTCGCGCCGCCGTGATGCATAGGGCTCCGGCAAATCTGCCGCGAGATATTTGTATTCGGCGACGTGTGCGCCTGCGTCGGTCTCATGCGCGATCCCGAGCGCTTCCACCAGGGTGATCTTCGCATCGCCAGCCACAAGATGCACGTGCCAGGGCTGAACGTTCGCTCCGGTTCCGGCATGGCGTGCCACCTCGATGATCTCCCTGACGGTCTCAAGCCCGACCGGGCGATCCAGATAGAAGCGGTTGGCAAATCGGCCGCGCATGACGCGATCCACCGTCGAGACCGTCCCCGAAACATGTCCTGCATCACCGTCCATCACTTGCTCCACTCATCTTTGAATGCCGCGATCATCCTCTCCGCAAGGTGTTTCAGGAAGTGCAATGTTGACAAAATGAAAATGCATGGAATGCATTATGGTATGCGTAGGCAGCCCGCTTGCATCGGAGTTTTCGCATTTGAAAAACATCGATCTCAATCTTTTGACCGTCTTCGACGCAGTGATGCGCGAGCGAAACGTGCTTCGCGCCGGCCAGACGATAGGGCTCAGCCCATCGGCGGTCAGTCACGCCCTGTCGCGGCTGCGCGCGCAGTTGAACGACGAACTGTTCGTGCGCACCGCAACCGGGATGATGCCGACCGCCCGCGCGACCGACATGGCGTCGCTGGTGCGAGATGCGCTGGTGTCCGCCGAGCGAGCAATAGGGCCACCCGACTTCATACCGGAGACCTCAACGCGTGAATTCTGCATCGCCGCCACGGACTATATGACGGCAGTCGTCATTCCCGATTTCCTGCGGCGTCTCGCGGCGATGGCGCCTCATGTCGGGTTGACGATCCTGCCGGCGACCAGGATCGACCTGACGGCGCAGATCGATGTGGGCCGCGTCGACGTTGCGCTCGGTTCGTTTCTGGATATTCCGCATCGACTGCACAGCCAATTGCTGTTCGATGAGCGTGATGTCGTCATCGTCGCTCCCGACCATCCCCTCGCCCGCAGTCCGATCACGGTCGAACAGCTCGCTGCGCTGCCGCTGATCGTGGTCGCTGCAGGCGGCATCGAGGACGGGCAGATTTCCGAACGCGGGCTGACCCGGCGCATGGAAATGTTTGACCGTTCTGCACTGACGGCCGAGTTCGCGAAGATCGGCGCGACGCCGAAGCTGAAAGTGATCCAGCCGCATTTCCTGGCGCTCCCGTCACTGCTCGCCGGATCTTCAGCGGCGGCCCTTGCGCCCGCGCGGCTGGCGGATGTCTTTCGGGGAACGGGCTCTGTCGCGGTTTCAGAATTGCCGTGGACCGCCTCTGCGACCCCCGTTCAAATGGTTTGGCATGACCGCCTTCGCCATGATCCTGCCCATCTGTGGCTGCGCTCGCATCTTGCCGATGCGGCGCAAGCAACAGGCGAATCTTGAAAGCAAAAATAGCGCCGATCAATCCAGATCGGCGAAAGCCTTCAAATCGGCTCTCTTCAATTCGAGCGCACGCGGCGTTACGCGCCGGATCAAGCCCCTGCCCTCGAGAGTATTCATGGCCCGCGTCACCGATTCCGCGGAAGTGCCGATATAATCGGCGATGTCATATCGGGTCATCGGGATTGAAAGGATCTGTGTCGCCGGATCGAAATAATGTTCGTGTCCCGAGCAATCGAGCAGGAAGATCGCCAGCCGTCTCGGCACGTCGAACCGGCCCATCGCAATCAGTTGCCGTTGGGCAGTACGGATTTCGTGAACGGCCTTGATGAAGAAACCGCGCTGGATGCTCGGATTGCTGACAAGGAACGCATCGAGTTTGCGGACGGGAAATCGATAAACCTTGCAGGGGGTTACCGCTTCGGCTGAATTGACGTAGGCGCCCGCTTGCGCAAGACCGAAAAGATCGCCCGGCCAATAGAACGCCACGATCTGCCGATCCCCGGCATGAAGCGTGTGGCTTCCCCGGACCACGCCATCCGCTAAAAGATAAAGGAACCCAGCAGGCTGGCCCTGCAAAAATATCTGAGACCCTTCTGTTTCGAAGAGGATGACCTCGGCAAGCCGAGCCAGATCCGCCTGCTCGGCCGCCGACAGCTCGACATGCCCTGCCTCCTCGCCATGCTCGGCGGGCCACGGCGCAACGGCCCGGATGCGGATATCCCCTTGTTCCCTCTGCGCTGTTCGTCTCATGTCCTCTATCAATTCCAAGATCGCCGTGCCGATGGAAAGTCACCTAAAACTGACTTTTGTCAGCGCGGGCATGCCGCCGTCGCTGCACTCCTTAACCGGCCGAAATGTTTGCGGCATTGACCAAACGCAAAGTTTTCTCTCGTTTCGGCAAAGGGCATAGGTGCGATTGAAATCTAAAATTGCGAGAAACCGTGAATGCAGGAATTCATAGCGCGGCAAAATATCGAGCGCTTTCGCAAACTTTTGCAGGAAGTGCGCAGTGAGGCTGAGCGAAAAACATTGCTTGAGCTTTTGGAGGCGGAAGAAAAAAAACTAAGGGATCTGCGGGCAGCTATGGCGACAAGAAAACCGTCCGATCCGGGTTCACCCCGCTGATCCGCGAAAATGCCCCGCGGAATTTGCAAAGCAGCCTCCCGAGCCGCATAGTCGCGGGTGGCAAATCCACAGCCCTCGTCGCGTTGGGAATTTGATAACCTTTCGCTGCGGGGATACCGCACCTTTCTTGCCAGCTGGAGATGAAACTCTAGGTATCTGGGTATGCAAGCGCCCGAGAAAAAAGTTGCGGCCGACCCGCCTGACTCATCCCTGCAAATGCCGCGCCGGGGACAAAATCCCGGCATCATGGCCGAGGTCGAACATCTTCTGAGAGGTCGCACCCGCGACATCAGGCTGAAGGATGAACTGCTGCGGCTTTTTGAAGTCCGCACCTGGCCGAGAACTGCGAAAATCATCCGGTCCTGGATGATATGGGTGGCGTTACTAGACGTGCTGACGCTTGGATTGAACGCCCTCTTGCTACCGAAAGCGATCGTACTTTCCATGATTGCGCCGGCGGCGCTCCTGCCCCCGGCTGCCCTCGCCACCGCCTTCGTCTGGAGAAGACCCAGAGACCTTCGGTTCCAGCGGTTGTTTTTGATGGCGGGCCTGTTTCTGATCCTCTTGTCCGTCGCGCTCGTCGGCGTAAGCGCGGGTGGCGAGTTCTACGAACGGCATTTGAACATC
>JAGWJK010000355.1 GCA_028865845.1 Rhizobiaceae bacterium | reverse complement strand
AGGGGATTTGCGCTAGCAAGTCGATCCGTGGCCATCTGGTGGTCTGACGCCCCCGCTGTCTCCTATCGTTACAGTGGCGAGGACATCTCACCATCAAGTGGAGCGAATTTTACGACCGGCAAGATGATGCGCCCTCATGGCGAGGCGCGAAGGTCCGCAGGACCATCGCACCAAACCACGAGAGCGAATGAATGACGGCGCCTCGACCTTATCGCACGCTTTCGCGGATATGGTGATAGAGCGCGCGGATCGCCTGCGCCTCGCCGCCGCCCGGCGAATGCGGACGTTCGTTCTGTGCCCAGCCGTAGATGTCGAAATGTACCCAGCTCGGGGTCTTGGTGACGAAGCGCTTGAGGAACAGGGCGGCGGTGATCGAGCCGGCCATCCCGCCTGCAGGCGCATTGGTGATATCGGCGAACTTGGCGCGGATATCCTTGTCGTAACCCATATAGAGCGGCATGCGCCACAGCGGATCGTCGGCTTCCAGGCTCGCCTCGGTCAGGTCGCGGGCAAGGTCGTTGTCGTCGGTGAAGAACGGCGGCAGGTCGGGACCGAGCGCGACGCGGGCTGCCCCCGTCAAGGTTGCCATGTCGATCATCAGATCGGGCGCTTCCTCATCGGCATAGGAAAGCGCATCGGCAAGGATCAGCCGGCCTTCGGCATCGGTATTGTCGATCTGTACCGTCAGGCCCTTGCGGCTCTTGTAGATGTCGCCGGGGCGGAAGGCATTGGCCGAAATCGAATTTTCGACGACTGGGATGATAACGCGCAGGTCGACCTTCAGCTTGGCGTCCATGATCATCAGCGCCAGGCCCATGACGTTGGCAGCGCCGCCCATGTCCTTTTTCATCAGCAGCATCGAGGCAGCCGGCTTGATGTCGAGGCCACCGGTATCGAAGCAGACGCCCTTGCCGACCAACGTTACGCGACGATGGCCCTTCTTGCCCCAGCGCAGTTCCAAAAGCCGCGGCGCATCAGCGCTGGCGCGGCCGACGGTGTGGACCAACGGGAAATTCTGCTTGAGGAGATCATCACCGATGATGACGGACATCTCCGCCTTGTAGTGATCGGCGAGCGCGCGGAAGGCGGCTTCGAGCTGCTCGGGACCCATGTCGTTGGTCGGGGTATTGATGAGATCGCGGGCGAGGAAGACGCCGGCGAGCTGGCGCTTGATGTCGGCTGCATCGGCATCGCGCGGGATCATCAGCGTCGGCGCGGTCACTTTTTCCGACTTGTAGCGTTCGAAGCGATAGCTGCCGAGACCGAAGCCCAGCGACAGCCTGTTGGCCGTCAGCGGCGCGGTCTCGATGTGCCAATCGCCCGCCGGCAGGCTGCGCGCCAGCTTGCCGGTGAGAAAAGGCTGTTCCGAAGGATTGGAGCCGAGGCCGTACAATGCGCCTCCAAGATGGCCTTCCTCTGTCGGAATCAGCAGCAGCGACCCACTTTCGGCCTTGTAGCCCGCCTTTTTCGCCCAATCGAGCGCGATGGGATCGATCGTACCGGTCTCGATATGCGCCGGAGTAACGGCAAAGATCGGGAGCGTCGAACCGCCCTTCGAATTGAAGGGGCTAGGACGCTCGATGAACTGATAGGGGGCCATAACTATCCTTTGGCGATGATTTCAGGGAATCGCATATTAACTCTCTGTTAGGGTTAACAGATTATTGCTGGAGCGAACATTGCGTCAAACCTTTCCCTGTTCCGATTCGAGGCCAGGCGCAGGACTCAAGGATTTCAGGGATTAGCGTCATGGCCGCTTCTTCAACCAGCTCTTCGTTCAGAACGTGTCTCTTTGCCAGTGCCGCGGCGGCTCTCGTCGCCCTTTCGCTCGCCGGCTGCTCGACCACGGGCCAGAAGGACACGATGACGACCGGCTCGATCCCGAAGGTTGCCAGCAAGCCGGTCGACACCATGAACGCTTCCGACCTCGCGCAGGCGACCGCCACTTACGGCAAGGCTTACGACGCCAATCCGAAAGACCGCGATATCGGCATCAACTACGCCAATGCGCTGCGCATGAGCGGCCGCAACGATCAGGCGCTGGCCGTCATGCAGCAGGTGGCGATTGCCCATCCGAACGATCGCGACGTACTTGCAGCCTACGGCAAGGCTCAGGCCGCCACGGGCCAGCTCGACGACGCGCTCGCGACCATCGACAAGGCGCAGACGCCGGATCGTCCCGACTGGCGGCTGGTATCGGCCGAAGGTGCGATCCTCGACCAGCTTGGCCGATCGAACGACGCTCGCGGCAAATATCGTGACGCCCTGGTGCTGCAGCCGAACGAACCATCGATTCTCTCCAACCTCGGCATGTCTTACGTGCTGACGGGCGACCTCAAGAACGCCGAGAGCTATCTGCGGACCGCCGTTGCGCAGCCAGGGGCCGACAGCCGCGTGCGCCAGAACCTCGCCTTGGTGGTCGGCCTGCAGGGGCGGTTTGCCGAAGCCGAGCAGATCGCACGCCAGGAACTTTCGCCGCAGCAGGCCAACGCCAATGTTGCCTATCTGCGCTCGATGCTGGCGCAGCAGAATTCCTGGCAGAAACTCGCCGCAGGCGACACTGCCAAGACGTCCGTGCAATAAAAGATATTACCGCCAGATATGGCGCGGCAGGCTTTCCGTCACCAGACGGGCGCCAAGCGCGCCCATGACCACGCCGGCGACCCTGTCGATCCAGCGTTTTGAACGCAAATAAAGCGCGCGCGGCCGGTTCGACGAAAAGGCGATCGCCACGATCGTGTACCAGCCGGCTTCGAGCAGGAACACAGCGGGGGGCACCGCAAACATCAGCCCTCTCGCCGGATCGGCCGGCAAGAGCGCCGCAAAGATGCTGCCGTAATAAATGGCGGTCTTCGGGTTGCTCAGCTGCGTGCCGAGCCCGAACCAGAAATTGCGACCTGCCGCCATGCTGGCCGGACTGGCCGGGGCATCGAGCGCAAGCCCTTCGGAGGCGCCGCGCCAGATGCGAATGCCGAGATAGATCAGATAGAGACCACCGGCGATCTTCAGCCCGAGATAGAGCCATTCGACCTGCATCAACAAGGCATTCAGGCCGAGCAGGGCAAGGCTTGCGAAAATGACGCCGCCGGCGCCCATGCCGAGTGCTGCGGCCAGGCCGGCGCTGCGCGAGCGGGAAACTGCGATACGCGACACGAGAACAAAGCTCGGACCGGGGCTGATCGCCCCGATGGCAAGAGCCGCGACAATACTGAAAAACACGGCAATCGACGACATAAGCACCTTCCGATCGGTTGGAACATTGCCCCGGCGCGCGGCGTCATCATATCCGCGCTTCCCGATGGTCGTCCATCTTGCGTCGCCAGTCACGCGGAACCGGAGACTAGAGCGGTTCCGCTTTTCACGGAAGCCGAGAACCGTTCTACTTTTTGTTTTTTCACAATTCCGAACGGAAAACCGCTGCGCACTTTTGCCGGAATTGTTCGGGGACTCCCGCATCCCCGGCAAGTTTGTCCGTCAGAATTTGTCCATGACCTGGATCGCAGCGGGGCCGAGAATGACGGCCATGAGCACCGGCAGGAAGAAGACGATCATCGGCACGGTGAGTTTCGGCGGTAGCGCGGCGGCCTTCTTTTCCGCTTCGTTCATGCGTTCGTCACGGCCTTCCTGGGCAAGCGTGCGCAAGGCCTGCGAAATCGGCGTGCCGTAACGCTCGGCCTGGATCAGCGCTTGCGTCACCGATTTGACGATTTCGATCTGCGTGCGCGTGGCGAGATTGTCGAGCGCAACGCGGCGATCGGGCAGGAAGGAAAGCTCGGCCGTCGTCAGCACCATTTCCTCGGCGAGCGGCGGCGATTGATCGGCCATTTCCTCGGACACACGGCGCATGCCGGCCTCGATGGAAATGCCCGATTCCACGCAGATCAGCATCAGGTCGAGCGCATCCGGCCAGGCGCGTTTGATGGATTTCTGCCGCTTGGAGACGCGGTTGGAGATGTAGATGTTCGGCGCATAGAAGCCGAGATAGGCGGTGCCGATCACCCCGAGAAGGCGGATGGGCAGCGGCTTGGCGGCGAAATTGCCGAGAACGAAGACCCAGACGATCGCGACCATCAGGAACAGGAACGGCAGCAGGAAGCGCGCCACCAGGAACATGTTCAGCGCGTTTTCCGAGCGCAGGCCGGCGGCACGCAGGCGATTAATGGTATTGGTGTCGACGAGGGCGCTGCGGAGATTGAAGCGTTCGACGATCTGGCGGACCGAATGGTTGTTCTGGTTGCGCAGCGATCCCTTGCCGTCGGCATTCATGCGGGCGCGTTCGCGGGCGCGGATCTGTTCGCGCTCGGTGGAAACCGCCTTCATGCGCTTGCTGAGATCACCCCGCTCGAAGAAGGGAACGGCGATCGTGTAGAACGTCGCAAAGACCGCGATCGCCACGAAGACGGCCATAATCATGCTCGGATCTGTCAATTTGGAAGCGATATCGGTCATGACGCGGCTCCTCCGTCAGATCTCGAAATTGACCATGTTGCGCATGATGTAGATGCCGACCGACATCCAGATGCCGGCGGCCCCCATGATCAGATGGCCGCGGGGATCGGTGAACAGGATCATCATGTATTGCGGCGAAGTGAGATAGACGAGCGTCGCGACGATGAACGGCAGCGCGCCGATGATGACGGCAGAAGCTTTCGCTTCCATGGACAGCGCCACCACCTTGGCCTTCATCTTCTTGCGTTCGCGCAGTACGCGCGCAAGGTTACCCAGCGCTTCGGACAGGTTGCCGCCGGCCTGCGACTGGATGGCGATGACGATCGCGAAGAAGTTCACTTCCTGCAGCGGCATGTGGTTCATCATGCGCGCGCAGGCGTCGGTCATGCTGAGGCCGACCTGCTGCGCTTCGACCACGCGGCGGAATTCGGACTTGACCGGCTCGCGCGATTCGCTCGACACCAGCCGCACGGCATCGTTGAGCGGCAGGCCCGAGCGGATGGAACGGGTGATGAGATCGAGTGCGTTCGGGAATTCGTCGAGAAATTTGTTCTGCCGACGCTTGATGAGGAAGCCGATGATCCACCGCGGCAGACCGAAAGCGGCGGCGAACGGCGTGCCCAGGACGACCGGCAGCGGAGCGCCGGCAATGAACGTAGCGAGCATGACGAACAGGCCAAAAGCCACGCTGAACAGATAGAAGCGCGCCGGCGTGATCGTGAGGCCAGCCTGCGTCAGCCGTCCTTTCAGCGACAGTTTCTTCTTGGTGTTCTCCTGCTGCCGCTTTTCGAGATCCTTCAGCGAATCCTGCACCGATTTGCGGCGTTTCGACAATTCCTGCACGCGATCGCGCGCCGCCTTGACCTTGGCGCGGTCGGTCTCGGCCGACGCGACCTTGTTGACGCGGCTCTCGGCCTTCTTCTGCGTCTCGATGCGGGAAAACAGAATGCCGTAGCACACCGCCGCCGCCGAAACGGCCGCGAGCACGACTATCAAAAGCACCGTCGGATCCATACCGAACATGGCGGACGTCCTATTTCGACTTGTCTTCCAACTCGTCAAGCGCAGCGGCGAGGCGCTTTTCCTCGTTGTAGTAGCGGGCGCGATCCCAGAAATTCGGCTTGCCGATACCGGTCGACTTGTGTCTGCCG
>JAGWJK010000354.1 GCA_028865845.1 Rhizobiaceae bacterium | reverse complement strand
CCTCGAAGAACGGCGATGTCGAACTGGCGAAGTCGAACATCATGCTCGTCGGCCCGACCGGCTGCGGCAAGACCTATCTTGCCCAGACGCTGGCCCGCATCATCGACGTGCCGTTCACCATGGCCGATGCGACGACGTTGACCGAGGCAGGTTATGTCGGCGAAGACGTCGAAAACATCATCCTGAAGCTTTTGCAGGCAGCCGACTACAACGTCGAGCGCGCGCAGCGCGGCATCGTCTACATCGACGAAGTCGACAAGATTTCCCGCAAGTCCGACAATCCGTCGATCACGCGCGACGTCTCGGGCGAGGGCGTGCAGCAGGCGCTTCTGAAGATCATGGAAGGCACGGTTGCTTCCGTTCCTCCGCAGGGTGGCCGCAAGCATCCGCAGCAGGAATTCCTGCAGGTTGATACGACCAACATCCTGTTCATCTGCGGCGGCGCCTTTGCCGGCCTCGACAAGATCATCTCCGCCCGTGGCGAGAAGACCTCGATCGGCTTCGGTGCGAGCGTCAAGGCACAGGACGACCGTCGCGTCGGCGAAGTGCTGCGCGAACTTGAGCCGGAAGATCTGGTGAAGTTCGGCCTCATCCCGGAATTCATCGGCCGTCTGCCGGTTCTGGCGACGCTTGAAGACCTTGACGAGGATGCGCTCATCCAGATCCTGTCCGAGCCGAAGAACGCCCTGATCAAGCAGTACCAGCGCCTGTTCGAGATGGAAGACGTAGAACTGACCTTCCACGAGGATGCACTGCGCGAAATCGCCCGCAAGGCGATCATCCGCAAGACCGGCGCTCGTGGTCTCCGCTCGATCATGGAAAAGATCCTGCTCGACACGATGTTCGATTTGCCGGCGCTGGAAGGAGTTCGCGAAGTTGTGATTTCCGAAGAGGTCGCACGCGGTTCTGCCCGCCCGCTTTACATTTATGCGGACCGGCAGGAAGAAAAGGCCAACGCCTCGGCCTGACCGTCCGATTTTCGATCTGGAATCAGGGGCTCGTCATCGACGGGCCCCTTTCCATTTGAAAAATCGTACAGTTTGCTGATAAAGTGCTGGATAAGCTTGTCGGAACCCCGGTTATGCCGGTTGTGAAGTGTGTCCGTCGCAGCCATGATGGCGAGATTCTTGATTGCTGGTGGATGCGTGGGGCGTCCGTCTCCGGTCATAATGGTAGGTGCTGCCGGCGGCATTGTTCGAGCCGGGCGTCCAGTGTTGTTGCGTTCCTTCTCGTGAATTGCGCGTCTCGCCGCAGGACGTCGAACGTGTCGTGCACGACTTGAAATAGATGATGTGAAACTCCACTTCTTAATCCAAGTGAGAGAGCCGGCTAACTCCCCTAAGCCGGCGGAGAGCCCGGAAACGGGACGACGGAAAGGAAATGACATGACTAAGAAAACGTCTGCGGCAAACGAGAGCATTGCCTATCCGGTATTGCCATTGCGCGACATCGTGGTTTTCCCCCACATGATCGTGCCGCTGTTCGTCGGACGGGAGAAGTCGATCCGCGCGCTGGAAGAAGTCATGGGATCCGACAAGCAGATCATGCTGGTCACCCAGATCAACGCTAGCGATGACGATCCCGCTCCGGACGCAATCCACAAGGTCGGTACGGTCGCCAACGTGCTGCAGCTCCTGAAGCTTCCTGACGGCACCGTGAAGGTGTTGGTCGAGGGCCGGGCGCGCGCCGAGATCGATACCTACACTGGCCGCGAGGATTTCTACGAAGCTCTCGGACACGTCCTGCACGAGCCGGCAGAAGATGCCGTCGAGCTGGAAGCGCTGAGCCGCTCGGTTGTCTCCGAGTTTGAGAGCTACGTGAAGCTCAACAAGAAGATTTCGCCGGAAGTCGTTGGCGCTGCTAGCCAGATCGACGATTACTCCAAGCTTGCCGATACGGTCGCCTCGCACCTGTCGATCAAGATCACCGAAAAGCAGGAGATGCTGGAAACGACCAGTGTCAAGGGCCGCCTGGAGAAGGCACTCGGCTTCATGGAAGGCGAGATTTCGGTTCTACAGGTCGAGAAGCGCATCCGCTCGCGCGTCAAGCGCCAGATGGAGAAGACCCAGCGCGAATACTACCTGAATGAGCAGATGAAGGCGATCCAGAAGGAGCTCGGCGACGGCGAGGAAGGCCGCGACGAGATGGCCGAACTGGAAGAGCGCATCTCCAAGACGAAGCTCTCCAAGGAAGCCAAGGAAAAGGCCGACGCGGAACTGAAGAAGCTGCGTCAGATGAGCCCGATGTCGGCGGAAGCCACCGTCGTGCGCAACTACCTCGACTGGCTGCTGGGTATCCCGTGGCACAAGAAGTCGAAGATCAAGACCGACCTGAACAACGCCGAGAAGATCCTCGAAGCGGATCATTTCGGTCTGGACAAAGTCAAGGAGCGCATCGTCGAGTATCTGGCCGTTCAGGCTCGCGCCACCAAGATCAAGGGACCGATCCTGTGCCTCGTTGGCCCTCCGGGCGTCGGCAAGACCTCGCTCGCCCAGTCGATCGCCAAGGCGACCGGCCGTGAGTATGTCCGCATGGCGCTGGGTGGCGTTCGTGACGAAGCTGAAATCCGCGGTCACCGCCGCACCTACATCGGCTCGATGCCCGGCAAGGTCATCCAGTCGATGAAGAAGGCCAAGAAGTCCAACCCGCTCTTCCTGCTCGACGAAATCGACAAGATGGGCATGGATTTCCGCGGCGACCCGTCTTCGGCCCTGCTGGAAGTGCTGGACCCGGCGCAGAACTCGACCTTCATGGATCACTACCTGGAAGTCGAATATGACCTGTCGGACGTGATGTTCATCACGACGGCGAATACGCTGAACATCCCTGCGCCCTTGATGGACCGCATGGAAATCATCCGTATCGCCGGCTACACCGAAGATGAAAAGCGCGAGATCGCCAAGCGGCACCTGCTGCCGAAGGCCATCAAGGAACATGCATTGCAGCCGAGCGAATTTTCGGTCAGCGACGATGCCCTGATGGCGATCAGCCAGCAGTACACCCGCGAAGCCGGTGTCCGTAATTTCGAGCGTGAGCTGATGAAGCTGGCCCGGAAGGCCGTCACCGAGATCATCAAGGGTAAGACCAAGTCCGTTGCGGTGACTGCCGCCAACATTCACGACTATCTGGGCGTTCCGCGCTTCCGCCACGGCGAAGCCGAACGTGAGGATCAGGTCGGGGTTGTTACCGGTCTCGCCTGGACGGAAGTCGGTGGTGAGTTGCTGACGATCGAAGGCGTGATGATGCCGGGCAAGGGTCGCATGACCGTGACCGGTAACCTGAAGGAAGTGATGAAGGAATCGATTTCCGCTGCGGCATCCTATGTCCGCTCGCGCGCCGTCGATTTCGGCATCGAGCCGCCGCGCTTCGACAAGAGCGACATCCACGTGCACGTTCCGGAAGCGGCAACGCCGAAGGATGGTCCTTCTGCCGGCGTCGCCATGGCAACCGCAATGGTCTCGATCATGACCGGCATCCCGGTTTCCAAGGATGTCGCAATGACCGGTGAAATCACGCTGCGCGGTCGGGTACTGCCGATCGGTGGCCTGAAGGAAAAGCTGCTGGCAGCGCTTCGCGGCGGCATCAAGAAGGTGCTGATCCCGGAAGAAAACGCCAAGGATTTGGCGGAGATTCCGGATAACGTGAAGAACAACATGGAGATCATCCCGGTATCCCGCATGGGCGAGGTGATCAAGCATGCGCTGGTCCGCAGGCCCGAGCCGATCGAATGGGACGGCACCGTCGAGACGCCGGTGATCGCAACGGTCGAAGGTGTCGACGATGTCGGCGCAACCATCGCACACTAGAGCATGATGCCGAAAAGTGTGAAGCGGTTTTCGGACAACATCATGCTCCATCTCTCTGATTTAGAGGCGGAATAAGATTTCAGGTCGAACAGACCTGAAATCATCCGCCTCTAGGTGTGGTAGAGCCTTATTTACGCCAGATTGGCGAAAAACCCGAAAAGACCGGCATTTTTGCCGGTCTTTTTTTGTGAAAAGCTTTTGACAGTGCTTGCTTTTCCTTGATTTGCAGGGCTTTTGGGGATTGCGGCGGGCCAAGGCATACGTATTCTGCGCCCCGCTAATAGATGAGTCGTTTCATACCAGTAGAAAGGGGTGGAAACATGAACAAGAATGAGCTCGTGTCCGCAGTGGCCGAGAAGGCCGGTATTACGAAGGCTGACGCTGCTTCCGCTGTTGATGCTGTTTTCGATGCCGTCCAGGCTGAACTGAAGAAGGGCGGCGACATCCGTCTCGCTGGCTTCGGCAGCTTCACCGTTTCTCACCGTGCAGCCACCAAGGGCCGTAACCCGTCCACCGGCGCTGAAGTCGATATCGCGGCTCGCAATGTGCCGAAGTTCACGCCCGGCAAGGGCCTGAAGGACGCGGTCAACAGCTAATCCGTTTTCATCCGCCCGCGGGGTGTCTCGGTGTTGACACCAGACCCGCGCAGGGCAGGAATTGAGGGTCCGGCCTATCGCCGGACCCTTTTCCGTTTTACCAGCGGTGATGAACGTGCGGGGCGATCAGGCGCTCGTAGATTTCGCGGGTCGCCGTCATGACATCGGCCGAAAGCGGTGCCAGATCTGCCGCAGCGGCATTGGCCTTGGCTTGCTCCGCATTGCGCGCGCCGGGGATGACGACCGTGACGGCTTCGCTCATCAGGATCCAGCGCAGGGCGAAGGCCGCCATCGTAGCGCCGGCCGGGACGAGCTTGCGGACTTCCTCGACCGCCTGCAGACCGACTTCAAACGGCACGCCGGCAAAGGTCTCGCCAACATCGAAGGCTTCGCCGTTGCGGTTGAAGTTGCGGTGATCGTCGCTCGCAAACTGGGTGTCGCGGTTGATCTTGCCGGAAAGCAGGCCGCTTGCCAGCGGCACGCGGGCGATGACGGCGACGTTCTTCCGCTTGGCTTCCTTGAAGAACAGGTGATCCGGGCGCTGGCGGAAAATGTTGTAGATGATCTGCACGCTGAGGACGCCGGGATATTCAATGGCCTTCAGCGCTTCTTCGACCTTCTCGACGCTGACGCCATACCCCTTGATCTTGCCGGCCTTCTGCAATTCATCGAGCCCGGCAAATACCTCGGGACGATAGTACACTTCGGTCGGCGGGCAGTGCAGTTGCACGAGATCGAGGCTGTCGACGCCGAGGTTCTTCAGGCTGCGATCGATGAAACCCTCGAGATTGGCCTTGTTGTAGCCGTCGGCAACATGCGGGTTGAGGCGGCGGCTGGCTTTGGTCGCGACCATCGGCCGTGTACCGCCACGCGTCGCAAGCACGTCGGCGATGATCTTTTCCGAGCGGCCGTCGCCGTAGACATCGGCAGTATCGATGAATATCATGCCGGCGTCGAGCGCGGCGTTGAGTGCCGCGCGACCGTCAGCCTCGCTGACGTCACCCCAGGCGCCACCGATCTGCCAGGCACCGAAGCCGACATCCGTAACGATAAAGGGCGTGCGGCCGAAAGCGTGGTGTCTCATGGAAATCTCCTCATTGGTCGTGAAAGGCCATCGCAGTAGCAGTCGGATAAAGCCTCAGCAAGCGCGCGGCGATGACACAGGATCGCAATTGCGTGACATAGATATATGACAAGGCAAGGCAAT
>JAGWJK010000353.1 GCA_028865845.1 Rhizobiaceae bacterium | reverse complement strand
ACAGCCCGAGACCCCCTATCAGCGCGCCGCGCAGGCTTGGGACGACCGCATCGGCTCCGCACGCGTGCAGGCGCGCAACTGGCGTTACATGGCGTTCGGGTCCTTGATCTTGTCCGCTGGATTCGCATCCGCGCTGGTCTGGGAAACCGCACGCGGCACCGTCGTACCCTGGGTCGTGCAGGTCGACCGGCTCGGCCAAGCCCAGGCGATCGCCCCGGCGACGGCCGACTATACGCCGTCGGACCCCCAGATCGCCTTCTACCTGGCTCGTTTCACCGAGCAGGTTCGTAGCGTCCCCGCCGATCCGATCATTGTCCGGCAGAATTGGCTGCGCGCCTACGATTTCACCACGTCGAGCGGCGCTCTTGCGCTCAACGAGTATGCGCGGGCCAACGACCCCTTTGCCAAGATCGGCAAGCAACAAATTTCGGTGGACGTCTCCAGCGTCATCCGCGCTTCGCCCAATTCCTTCCGGGTCGCCTGGACTGAACGGCGCTACCAAGACGGTGCGCTCGCCGAAACCGCGCGATGGACCGCCATTCTCACGGTCACCATCCAGCCGCCGACCAATGCCGATCGCCTGCGGGCCAACCCGCTCGGCATCTATGTCAACGCCATCAACTGGTCACGGGAGCTTGGGCAATGAAGCCGTCTTTCCGTAAAGCCGGAGACCCGGCTTTACTCACACACGTACTTCCACGATTCCGCAAACCAGCGCTCGCGCTATTGCTCCTATCCGCGTCGTCGCTCGCGGGTTGCGCAACAGCGCACAAGCCACCCGAGATCGCCTACGACAACGCTGCACCGGCTACGCTGTCCGTTGATCCCCCGGCGCCCGTCCAGGTGGTTGAGCTGCCGAAGGTGCTCCCGCTACCAGGACAGTTGAAGCCGGTCGAGGGAGGCAAACTACCGCCTCAGCCTGCAGATCCAGCGGCGCGGATCAATCAGGCCAACGCTGCTGCACGGGTTCAGCCGGTACGCGACGGCTTCATCAACGCGATGCAGGTCTATCCCTTCACGGAAGGCGCGCTGTATCAGGTCTACTGCGCCGTCGGCCAGATCACCGACATCTCCTTGGAACCAGGCGAGCAGCTTGTTGGCTCCGGGCCTGTCGCCGCCGGCGACACCGTCCGGTGGATCATCGGCGATACCCAAAGTGGAGCCGGAAAGACCCAACAAGTCCACATCCTGGTCAAGCCGACGCGTGCGGAGCTGATGACGAATCTGATCATCAACACCGATCGACGCACGTATCACATGGAGCTGCGCTCGGGTGAAAAGACCTACATGGCGTCTGTGTCTTGGCAGTATCCCCAAGATCAGCTCATCGCACTTCGTCGACAGAACGTCGAAGCGCAAGCGGCGCAGCCGCTCGCAACCGGGGTGGATCTCGCTCGTATCAACTTCCGTTACGGTATCGAGGGCGATCGTGCGCCGTGGCGGCCATTGCGCGCATTCGACGATGGCCGGCAGGTCTACATCGAGTTTCCGAGCGGGATTGCGCAAGGCGAAATGCCGCCGCTCTTCGTCATCGGCCCTGAAGGCAAGACTTCCGAGCTGGTGAACTACCGGGTGCGCGCCAACTACATGATTGTGGATCGACTGTTCGCAGCAGCCGAATTGCGCTTCGGCGACAAGAATTCCGAAAAGCGCGTCCGCATCGTTCGCACCGATGGGAGACCTGCGTCGTGACCGAGCCTGCTTCCCGGGAAGAAGAAGGAGCCACCGAGCCGGCTGGCTCGCCGGCGGCGCCCATGCGACTTCGCGGCGATACGCCGCGCGTAACTCGGTTGTCGCGCAAGGCCCTAGCCGGGCTCGGCCTGCTCGCCTCCGTCGGAATCGGTGGTGCCCTGATTTACGCGCTCAATACCCATCAGGGCGGTAAACCGGCGGAGGAACTCTATTCGACCGACAATCGTGCGACCGCCGATGGGCTGGCTGGGCTTCCACACGACTACACCGGCGTGCCGCAACTCGGCCCGCCGCTGCCTGGAGATCTTGGACGTCCTATCCTCAACGCCCAAAACCGCGGTCAGCCGGTGCCGGCACCGAACATGCCTGCAGCCGTACCGGGGCCCAGCCCGGAGGAACAGCGACGCCTACAGGAACTGGAAACCGCACGGACGAGCAAATTGTTCTCCACTAGCGAGGCCCGCGCCGCGTCCAGCAACAATGTCCAACCCAATCCCGAGTTGCCGCCCAACCTCACCAATCTCGGCCTCGCGCCGCAGCCCGCCACTCCAACCGCGCAAGATAGGCAAACCGCGTTCCTAACGGCCGAAGCCGACCGGAAGACCGTCGCACCTGACCGCGTGCAGGCGCCGGCGTCTGCGAATGTGCTTCAGGCGGGCGCCGTCATACCGGCCGCGATGATCACGGGCATCCGCTCCGATCTGCCGGGACAGATCACCGCTCAAGTGACCGAGAATATCTACGACAGTCCGACCGGACATATCCTGCTTGTGCCGCAAGGCACCCGCATTATCGGCCAGTACGACAACAACGTCGGCTTTGGCCAAAGCCGCGTGCTGCTGGCATGGAACCGCCTGATCTTCCCGAATGGTCGCTCGATCGTCCTCGAGCGGCAACCCGGCGCCGACGCCGAAGGCTACGCCGGCTTGGAAGATAGCGTCGACTATCACTGGGGCGAACTCTTCAAAGCGGCGCTTCTCTCCACCATCCTGAGTGTAGGATCGGAAGCTGGCTATTCCGGCAATGAAAGCGATATCGCGCGAGCGCTCCAGCAAGGCGCCTCCAACAGCACCAGCCAGATTGGCCAGCAGATTGTCGGCCGCCAACTCACCATCGCGCCGACGCTTACGATCCGCCCCGGATTTCCGGTGCGTGTGATCGTGACTCACGACCTGGTGCTCGAACCGTACAAGGGATAGGTCATGGCGAAGCTGAAACTGAGCGATCTGCCGGACAGCAAGCCGGTCAAAGTCACGATCGAGCTACCGGCAACGGTACACCGTGAGCTTGCTGCCTATGCGGAGATTCTCGCCAAGGAGACCGGCCGACAGATTCCCGACGCGTCCGCCCTGATTGCGCCGATGATCGAACGCTTCATCGCGACCGACAGGGGTTTCGCGAAAGCACGCCGGGCGTCCGGCGCATCGCCCCATACAGAATAGGAAAGCAGCCGGGAGGCGAAGAGCCAATCACCTGCGCCGCCGCGCTAGGCCGAGCAGAAGCGGAAGCGCGGGATTGCGATTGCCTAACGACCACACCACGCTTGATGGGACCATGTGATTGAGGCCTTCGAGCGCCACGAACGTCAGACCGGGATAGACAACGCCGATCGACGACTCCGTGGTGAGCGTGATGCCAAATCCTTTTGCCGCGAGATTGAAGATGTTCTCGCGACCGACCTGGTGGACCGCAATGTACGGTCGAAAGCCCGACGTGGAGAGCTGGCGCAGGAGATAGGCCTCTATCTCCGGACCCGCTCCGTCCGCTGTAACCAGAAATGTCTCGCCCGCAAGATCCACCCACGAAATGGACGACGCGTTCGCCAGCCGGTGTGACTCCGCGATTCCGAAGTAAATCCGCTCATCCCAAAAAAGCTCGGTTTGACACCCTTGAACGCTCGGTTCACCGGGAACAAACGCGGCGTCAAACCGGCCGCTCGAAACGCCGGCAGCACCCGCCCCCGAGGTCGTCTCCTCGATCTGGATGTCGACATCGGGATACTGCAGGTGAAACGTGTGCAACAGCTCTGCGAGGAAACCCCCGGCAAGAGAGGCCATCAGGGCTATGCGAAGCTCGCCAACCTGGCCGCGCTTCGCCATATTTAAATCATTGACCGCATTGATGAGGCGTGTCGCGCCAGCCTCGGCCTCTCTGAAGAAACGCTCGGCGGACGGAGTGGGCTTCGCTCCCATTCGGCCGCGGTCGAACAACGGCGTGCCAAGGCGTCGCTCCAGTATTTCGATGCGGCGGCTCACCGTCGACTGCGACACCCCCAGCACCTCAGCAACTCTGCGGAAGCTGCCATGCTCGGCTGCAAGGAGGGCGTATCGGAGATATCTTAGATCGAAGGAAACATCTGGCACACCGACTCACCGCGACGAGTTCTGGACAGGGCCTGACGGAAGACATCAAGACCTCGGCGCCAGCTATGACGTCTGATCGCCGGTCCGTTGTTCAAAGGAATGCCCGCTTCAGGGCGTCTCGCTCAAATCCCCAGAGGGGGCGAAGAGGAAACCAGCGGGAGTCCCGCCGCTTCGACTCGTCTCACAAGAAGAGATGCCAGCTCGGTCGGCCGATCGAGCATGATCTCGTGACCGCAATCAAACTCCTCCACCCACCAGCCGTCTGACCTCGCCCGAACGACGAACTGATCGTAGAAGCCGATGTGGCGGACGCCTCGGACATACCCGATGTCGCCGATTTTCTTGTGAGCCCCGCTCAACGGAGCGGCCTGTTCAAAGGCAGCCATCGGGTGCATCGTCGAAAGCCTGTCGACCAACGCAACGTCCGCGTCCGATAACAAGTCATAGACAGACGCCGGGTATGGCGACACCATCCACCCGTCGCCATCAATAGCAGCCTGCCCACGGGCACGCGCACCGCCGTCCGGGACGTAGTCGAATACGCTCTTCCCATCCTCCGGCACTACGGCATCCAGATAGATCAGAGAGCTTATGCGGTCTGAGAGCTGATCTGCGACACAGGTGACAACCGCCCCGCCATAGGAATGGCCAACAAGCACGACGTCGCGCAGATCCTCAAACTCGATGAGATTAGCGACGTCTGCGACGTGGGTCTTCAGTCCCACATCGCGGCTCAGGAGGTGTCTGCGATCAGCAAGGCCAGTCAAAGTCGGCGTGTAGACCTGATGACCACCTGCCGCGAGAATATTCCGCACACGCTTCCAACACCACGAACCATGCCACGCACCATGTACAAGGACGATATCCGGCATCCAACTCTCCGTTACTTACATTCTACGGCCGGATAGCTCCGCCGTGTTGGTCCATCGAGGCGGGAGCGTCGTCAGGTGCGCGTCAGTGAAATGACCTCGTCAACGGTCCATTGATCGTAGGCATGCGTGCCGTAATGGCTTGCCTTCACCACGCCGTCCGGCCCGATGAGGAAATCCGCCGGCAGACCGAGGATGCCGCCTTCAGGCATTTTCATCATGTTGAGTTCGGGCTTGTCCTTCCTCAGATTTCCTCGCAGCGACGCCATGAACGCTTTCGGAGAGAGAAGCGCGGACATCGAGCTGGACACGCCGAAGCGCTTGTAGAGCGCCTTCTTCGGGTCACCGACGACGTCGAATGGAAAGCGTCCCTGATACGGAAGGAGTTCTGCCGCGGCCGAGTGGAAGAGCACCACCTCGCGGATTCCGGCGCTCGCGATTTCGTCGTGGCGGGCGATGAACGATTGAAGGTGGAGATTGCAGACCGGGCAACCCGCGAACCTGCGAAACTGGACGTGGGTCCAGTGAGCGCCATCGGGTATCGCGACGTCGATGCCATGAATGTTCCGCGCCTGAAAGGGTGGGATATGCTGACCTTCTTTGATCTTGTTGGACATGCCTCGTTCCAAATGTGATGAGCTGGCGTCGCTAACGCGACGGAGCGGCCTCGCCCCTTGAGAGGGCGAGGCGCGCGTTAGAGACGGTCGGAGCG
>JAGWJK010000352.1 GCA_028865845.1 Rhizobiaceae bacterium | reverse complement strand
GTTGATTATGGGTGTCCTGAACCAGGGCATGTCGATCCTCGGCTACCAGACGGACTCGCAGAAGATGATCAAGGGCGCGGTTCTCCTCGCCGCCGTCTTCATCGACGTCTACAACAAGAACAAGGGCTGATCGCTGCACGCGATCGGTCGAAACTTTAAAACCAAATCCATGACAGAGTCCGGCTCTCGACGAGAGCCGGAACGGTGAGTTGCATCCGATCTCTGTCTGATAGGAAAGGATGAAAGATATGCTCATCTCGCAGATCAAGGGTTCGAACGGCGAGATCATCGTCGCCGTCCGCAACGAGCCGGGCACTGCCGCCAAGGCCGTCGTCAATGGCGGCAGCGTCTACGCGCTGGCCATGGAAGCCGCCGACAGCGGCAAGTCGCTCGCAGCCGTGATCGAAGCCCACGGGCTCGGCGATACGATCGATCTGGAAAAAGCTTACGCGGAAGGCCGCTTTCTCGCGCCGATTACCCATCCGGATGCCGCCCATCTGCACCTGACCGGCACGGGCCTTACCCATCTCGGCTCTGCGGCAACCCGCGATTCCATGCACAAGAAGACGACGGAAGCGGCTGAAGAGACGCTGACGGACTCGATGAAGATGTTCAAGATGGGCATCGAAGGCGGCAAGCCGAAGGATGGCGAGAAGGGCGTGCAGCCTGAATGGTTCTACAAGGGCAACGGCTATGGCGCAGCAGCGCCGGGTACCGCACTTGTGTCCCCCTCCTTTGCCCTTGACGGCGGCGAAGAGCCGGAAATGGCCGGCATCTATGTCATCTCCAAGGACGGCACGCCGTTCCGGGTCGGCTTTGCGCTGTCGAACGAATTCTCGGATCACGTCACCGAGCGGATCAACTACCTCTATCTGGCGCATTCGAAGCTGCGCCCGGCAAGTTTCGGCCCGGAAATCCGCATCGGCACGGCCCCGGAAGATATCCGCGGCACGTCGCGCATCAAGCGTGGCGACAAGGTGATCTTCGAAAAGCCGTTCCTCTCGGGTGAAGCGAACATGTCGCACACCTTCGCGAACCTCGAATACCACCACTTCAAATACGGCCTGTTCCGCGTGCCAGGCGACGTGCATGTCCACATGTTCGGCACGGCGACGCTGTCGTTTGCCGATGGCATCAAGCCGGAAGCCGGCGACGTTTTTGAGATCGAGGTCGCAGAGTTCGGTCTACCGTTGCGCAACGCGCTCGCTGTCGCCGCCGAGGAGGATGTGGCGGTTCGCCAGCTCTAAGATTTCAGGCGCCGGCTGCGAAAGTGGCCGGCGCCTTTTCATTTGGTTTAGCGCGATCCTTTTGACGAGCGGTCGACGAGTATCCGCTTTGGATTGCGCTCCAGTTGGTTCGGGTTTTAGCCGAACTGTTCCGAGACCTTGTTTTTCAGACCTGCCAGGCCAAGTCGCTTTGCACTTATCCTGGAATTGACGCAGCCATAGGGAGGCATGACGCCATGACCATTCATCAGAATTTGATCGCCGGCGAGTGGACCGGCACGACCGGTGCCGAGAACATCAATCCGTCCAACACCAACGAAGTGGTCGGTCTTTATGCCAGCGCCAATGCGCAGGACGTTGCCGATGCGATTGCAGCTGCCAAGGCAGCTTTCCCCGCCTGGTCACGCTCCGGCATTCTCGAGCGCCACACGATCCTGAAGAAGGCTGGCGACGAGATCATGGCGCGCAAGGACGAGCTCGGTGCGCTGCTCGCCCGCGAGGAAGGCAAGACCCTTCCGGAAGCGATCGGCGAGACGATCCGCGCCGCGCAGATCTTCGAATTCTTCGCAGGTGAAGCGCTTCGCCTTGCAGGGGAAGTCGTTCCTTCCGTGCGTCCGAACATTGGCGTCGAGATTACCCGAGAGCCGCTTGGCGTCATCGGTATCATCACGCCCTGGAATTTTCCGATCGCCATTCCGGCCTGGAAGATCGCGCCGGCGCTCTGCTACGGCAACACGGTCGTCTTCAAGCCGGCCGATCTGGTGCCGGGCTGCTCCTGGGCGATCGTCGATATTCTTCATCGTGCCGGCCTGCCGAAGGGCGTGCTGAACCTCGTCATGGGCAAGGGCTCGGTCGTCGGCCAAGCGATGCTTGATAGCCCGGTTCTTTCCGGGATCACCTTCACCGGTTCGGTCGGCACGGGCAAGCGCGTCGCGCTCGCCTCCGTCGAGCATGGCCGCAAGTACCAGCTGGAAATGGGCGGCAAGAACCCGATGGTCATCCTTGACGATGCCGACCTGACGGTTGCCGTCGAAGCTGCCGCCAACTCCGCCTTCTTCTCGACCGGCCAGCGCTGCACCGCATCGTCGCGCCTGATCGTGACGGAAGGCATCCACGACAAGTTCGTCGCAGCACTCACCGAAAAGCTGAAGACACTGAACGTTGACAACGCCACCAAGGCAGGCACCCATATCGGCCCGGTGGTCGACGCCAAGCAGCTGAAGACCGATACCGATTATATCGAGATCGGCCGCCAGGAAGGCGCCAAGCTTGCTTTCGGCGGCGAATTGCTGACGCGCGAAACGCCCGGCTTCTACCTGCAGCCGACGCTGTTTACCGAAGCCACGAACCAGATGCGCATCAGCCGCGAAGAGATCTTCGGACCGGTCGCCTCGGTTATCCGGGTCAAGGATTACGACGAGGCGCTCGCAACCGCCAACGACACGCCGTTCGGCCTTTCTTCCGGCATCGCAACGACCAGCCTGAAATATGCGACGCACTTCAAGCGCAATGCCGAAGCCGGCATGGTGATGGTCAACCTGCCGACGGCAGGCGTCGATTTCCACGTACCGTTCGGCGGCCGCAAGGGTTCGTCCTTCGGCCCGCGCGAGCAGGGCAAGTATGCAGCCGAATTCTTCACCACGGTGAAGACGGCTTACACGCTCGCCTGAGATCGAAATCGCGGCCCTGGCTTGCACGAGGCGGGCCGGGGCATTGCCAAGGATTGGACATTATGAAGAAAAAAGCTGAATGGCCGCGTCGGTTGCGTTCCTATGACTGGTTCGGCGGGACCGGCAAGAATGCGATCATGCACCGCTCGTGGATGAAGAACCAAGGGCTGCCTGCCGACACTTTCGACGGCCGACCGATCATCGGCATCTGCAATACCTGGTCGGAGCTGACGCCATGCAACGCGCATTTGCGCGATCTTGCAGAGCGCGTGAAGCGCGGCGTCTATGAAGCCGGCGGTTTCCCTGTGGAATTCCCGGTTTTCTCGGTCGGCGAAAGCACGCTGCGCCCGACGGCGATGATGTTCCGCAATCTGGCGGCCATGGACGTCGAAGAGGCGATCCGCGGCAATCCGGTCGATGGCGTCGTGCTGCTTGGCGGCTGTGACAAGACCACGCCGAGCCTGCTGATGGGCGCGGCCTCTGTCGATATCCCGGTCATCCTCGTGTCCGGTGGCCCGATGTTGAATGGCAAGTGGCGCGGCAAGGATGTCGGTTCCGGCACGGCGATCTGGCAGTTCTCGGAAATGGTCAAGTCCGGCGAGATGTCGCTGGATGAATTCATGGATGCGGAGCAGGGCATGGCCCGTTCGGCTGGCAGCTGCATGACCATGGGCACAGCCTCGACCATGGCGTCGATGGCTGAAGCGCTTGGCATGACGCTGCCCGGCAATGCCGCGATCCCCGCTGTCGACGCGCGTCGTCGTGTGATTTCGCAGCTATCCGGCCGCCGCATCGTCGACATGGTCAAGGAAGACCTGAAGCCGTCCGATATCCTCACCAAGGAAGCCTTCGAAAACGCGATCCGCGTCAACGGTGCAGTTGGCGGCTCGACCAATGCGGTCCTGCATCTCCTGGCGCTTGCCGGCCGCATCGGTGTCGATCTCTCCCTGGACGACTGGGATCGCCTGGGCCGCGAAGTGCCGACGATCGTCAACCTGCAGCCATCCGGCAAGCATCTGATGGAAGAGTTCTATTATGCCGGCGGCCTGCCTGTGGTCATCAAGGCGGTCGGCGATATGGGCCTGCTGCACAAGGACGCGATCACCGTGACCGGTGATACCATCTGGGCCGGCGTCAAGGATGTCGTCAACTATAACGACGACGTTATCGTTCCGCGCGAGAAGGCGCTGACGCAGTCGGGCGGTATCGCCGTCCTGCGCGGCAATCTCGCCCCGAAGGGCGCCGTGCTGAAGCCGTCAGCCGCTTCGCCGCATCTCATGCAGCACAAGGGCCGCGCCGTCGTCTTCGAAAGCATCGAGGACTACCATGCCCGCATCAACGGCGAGGATCTCGACATCGACGAGACCTGCATCATGGTGCTGAAATATTGCGGCCCGAAGGGTTATCCGGGCATGGCCGAAGTCGGCAACATGGGCTTGCCGCCGAAGGTGCTGAAAAAGGGCATCACCGACATGATCCGCATTTCCGATGCGCGCATGTCCGGCACGGCCTATGGCACGGTCATCCTGCACACGGCTCCGGAAGCTGCCGATGGCGGCCCGCTGGCGCTTGTTCAGAACGGCGACATCATCGCCGTAGACGTTCCGGCGCGGACCATCCAGCTTGAAATTTCCGACGAGGAAATGGCCAAGCGTCGGGCAGCCTGGGTTTCGCCGGTCAAGCCGCTGGTCGGCGGTTACGGCGGCCTCTACGTCAAGACCGTCATGCAGGCCGATACGGGCGCGGACCTGGATTTCCTGGTCGGCGCACGCGGCTCGGAGATCCCGAACAATCGCGATAGCCACTGAGGCTATCACGGGCGTGAATACCGAAAGGCGGAGCGCGAGCTTCGCCTTTTTCTCATTCGGGGCTTTGCGCCGCCGTCAGTCGACCGTTGTCGACATTCATACCGATACCCGTTTGAGCGTCAGCTCTGGCTCTGCGTCTGGCTTTGCTCCTGACTCGCAACCACGACTTTCACCGAGAGGCTTTCGCCTGGCGTGCCGACACGCATGCCGGAGACGGGGGCGGCGTCGCGATAGCAGAGGCCGGTGGCGATGCGGACATAGCGCTCATCCGGGCAGACGTCGTTGGCGGGATCGAAGCCGACCCAGCCGAGGCCGGGAATGTGAGCTTCGGCCCAGGCATGCGTGGCGGCCTGTTCGGTCGTGCCTTCCATTAGTAGATAGCCGGAAACATAACGTGCCGGGATGCGCAAGGCGCGGGCGCTGGCGATCAGGATATGTGCGTGGTCCTGGCAGACGCCACTCTTCTTTTCCAATGCCTGTTCTGCAGTCGTTTCCGTGTCGCTGCTGCCGGGCTTGTATTCGACCGCCTGGTGGATCGCGCTCATCAGAGCGTGCATCCTGCCGAGCTCGTTGTCGCCGGAAAGGCCGCGCAACAGCTCCTTCGTCAGCTTGCCGCCCTTGGTACGGGGCGTTTCCCGCAGATATAGCCAGAGCGGGGTGAAGCCGGAATGCTGGCCGATCACACCGTGCAGATCGTGTGTTTCAATTTCCCCGGTGGCAAGGATACGCGTCGCATCCTGTTCGCCATCGAGCGAAACGAGGGTTACGCGATTGGCGAACTGGTCTTCATATTCCACCTCTGGACGGGCACCTTCGACCGTCAGTTTCCAGTCGAGAACCTTCTGGCTCGGCCCGCTCAGCGGCGTCAGTCGCAGGCGCTGCAGAGAGAATTGAGCCGGATCGTCGTAGCGGTATTCGGTCGTGTGGCTGATC
>JAGWJK010000351.1 GCA_028865845.1 Rhizobiaceae bacterium | reverse complement strand
ACGAGCAGGTTGATCTGCTCGGAGCGCTGCATCTTGCCCTTGGCGTCGGTGCTGGTATCGGAGCCGGAGGTAGCGTTGCCCGTCGTGCTCGGCTTCCAGCCGAAGATCGTCGCGCTGGCATCCCAGTTCATGTCGCTCTTGTTGGTGCGATCGCGGTTGGTCTCGTTGTCCCAGTTCGCCTTGTCGTTGATCTGGATATTGACCGTCAGGATATCGCCGACGTTGAGTGCGCGCGAGTCCTTGAACAGGGCGGCCTGGGAATCGTTCCAGAGCGAATAACCCTGCGCGACCTGGTGGGGCCGCTTCGGATATTGCGCCATTTGCGGCGTCTGCGCGTATTGCAGGCCGCTGCCGATCGGGCTCATGGCAGGCGCCTTGCCGATTTCCCTGAGGGCCTGGGATGAGCAGCCAGCGAGAAAAACGACGATTGCGCAGGTGGCCGTAAGACGCATGTTCATGTGGGGTCCTTCGACTTCGATGTATTCGGATCGGAAGCGCTGGCGAGGATGTTGGTGATGACGGCCGCCTTTTGCGCATCCATCTCCGCCAGGATGAGGCTCGACTGCTTCGGCGAGAGCTTCATGATGATCGCCGCGACGACGGTGACCTTGACATCGTTGAGGCTCGCGGCAGCCGCATCCGGCTTCATGTTCTTGTAGATATCGACCAGTCCGGAATCGGCGTTCTTCAGGAAGTCGTCGCGTCGCTTCAGCCAATCTTCGTATTCGGCCTTGCGCTTGTCCATGGTGGCGATGCGCGCGTCGACATCGGCCTGCAGCTTCGTCAGCTCCTGCTTCTGCAGCAGATAGCGCTGATCGCGGGCCGGATCGGCGATGTTGGTGCAGAACTGCTTGATCTCGTCCTGGCTGGAGGTCGGATCGGCCGCCGGCTTTGCTGCTTCCTGCGTAGCTGCAGTGCAAACGGACAACAGCAGGGCGGCCGCGGCCGGCGCCGCCGCGCGGCGGCAGGAGGTCAGCAGTTTCTTTGTGATGTCGATCGAGATCATTGCAGCACAAGCTCCGCTTGCAGGGCCCCGGCAGATTTGATGCCTTGCAGGATGGCGATGATGCCATCAGGCTTGACGCCGATGTTGTTCAGCCCCGAGACGAGGGTTTTCAGATCCGGCCCGTCGAGGACAGCCACCTTGCCGCCGCTCTTGTTGGCGGTGATGTCGGTTTGGTTCTGGACGGCCGTCTGCCCGTTCGAGAAGGGTTCCGGCTGGATGACCTGCGGGTTTTCGCTGACCTGGACGGTAAGCGTGCCGTAGCTGACGGCAACAGGCGAGACACGGACATCGGCGCCGATGACGATCGTTCCCGTGCGTTCGTTGATCACGACCTTCGCCGGGGTATCCGTCTGGACGTCGAGATTTTCGATATCCGCCATCAGTCGGGTGAGGTCAGCCATCTTCGGCTTGTCGATCGCGACTTCCTGAGAGTCCTTCGCCTCGGCGATCGGACCGCCGAAATGCGAGGTCGCCCAGGCGTTGACGGTATCGGCGATGCGGATCGAGGTGGAGAAGTCCGGATTGCGCAGCTGCAGCACCAGATTGACGGAATCCTTGAAGCGCGACGGAAGCTCGCGTTCGATGATGGCGCCGCCGGGCACGCGGCCGGCCGTGGTGACGCCTTCCGTCACGGATGCTGCCGCGCCCTGGGCCTGGAAGCCGGAAACGATGACCGAGCCCTGTGCAACGGCGTAGATCTGTCCGTCAGCACCGCTCAGCGACGTCATGACGAGCGTACCGCCGCGCAGCGAGGTCGCGTCGCCGAGCGAGCTGACCGTCACGTCGATGCGGCTGCCGGGGCTGGCAAAGGGCGGCAGGTTGGTCGTCACCATGACGGCGGCGGTGTTCTTGGCGGCCGATTGGCCACCCTGCGTCGAGATGCCGAGGTTCTGCAGCATCGCGCGCATGGACTGTTCGGTAAAGGGCGAGGAACGCAACCCGTCGCCGGTTCCCTGGAGACCGACGATCAGACCGTAACCGATCAGCTGGTTGTCGCGACCTGCCTGAAGCGAGGCGATATCCTTGATGCGCGATTGCAGCGCGAAAGCCGGATCGGCGACGATCAGGCTCGGCAACGCCAGGAGAATCGCGAGGAGATGACGAAGCCTTCTCATTTCGAGACCACTCGTATCGTACCGTTCTCAAGCACCGTGCCGTTGACGATGATGCCGGAATCGAGGTTGCGGGCGCGGACACTGTCGCCGACAGCGCCGTCGTCGAGCGGCGTGCCGGCGGCGGTGATCGTCATGCTGCCCATGTTCATCACCAGGCGGACATTCGCGCCGCGAGTGACAGCGTAGGGTTCGCGTAGAGCAGAGATGGAGATGGTCCGGCCAGGCAGAAGCGTGCGCTTCGACACCATGCCCGTCACGTCCCGTACCTTCTTGGCGTAATCGCCGGTCAGGTTGGGATTGGTGACGTCGACTTCCTCGAGCTGACCGCTGCTGATGATGTCGCCGGGGTAGATCACCTCGGTCGGCACGACGGCCGTTCCCATGCTGGCGGTGGCGGTCGCTTCCGTTGCATCCGTGCCTGTTGCGCCGGCGGGAGAGGCCGTCACGAACACGACGGAGAGGCTCGCTGCGGCGAGCCAGGCCATTGCTAAGCTTTTCATCCGGCGAACCCTCATGTTCGGCCCGTCCTCTCGTTACTTCAGATCTTTACTGACGATCTGCGCCATGTCGTCGGCGGTGGTAATGACTTTGGAATTCATTTCGTAGGCGCGCTGCGCCGTGATCAGGTCGGTGATTTCCTTGACCGGATCGACGTTCGACGATTCCAGGTAACCCTGCTTCATGTAGGCGAAGCCGTTGTCGTTCGGATTGGAAATGACCGGGTCGCCGGATGCCGGCGTCTGGGTGAAGAGGTTGCTGCCCATCGGCTGCAGGCCGGCTTCGTTGACGAAGTTAGCGATCTGCAGCTGGCCGAGCGTGGTTGGGGTCGTCGACGTACCGACAGTCGCCGTCACCGCACCGGATTCGCTGATGACGATGTTGCTGGCATTGTTCGGGATCGTGATACCAGGCTCGAGCACGTTGCCGTCGGCGGTGACGATCTGGCCGGTATCGCTCTTGTTGAAGGAGCCGGCGCGGGTATAGGCGGTCGTGCCGTCGGGCATCTGGATCTGGAACCAGCCGCGGCCGACCAGTGCGACGTCGAGATCGTTCTGCGTCTGCGAGAGTTCGCCCTGGATCTGGATGTTGCGTACGGCCGTGGTCTGCACGCCGAGACCGATGTTGGCACCTTCCGGCACCACTGCCTGGTTCGGCCTGTTGGCAATGCCCTTGGCGCGCTCAGTCTGGTACAGAAGATCCGAGAACTCCGCACGGGACCGCTTGTAACCTGTCGTGTTGATGTTCGCGATGTTGTTCGCGATCACTTCAAGATTGGTCTGTTGGGCGTCCATGCCCGTCGCTGCGATTGCAAGCGCTCTCATAATTTCGTCCTTTAGGCTAAAGCAGCACCCCGGAAAGCGCAAAGCGTCTTTCGGAGAAGGTCTTGCCAGATCAAATGGTTAGAGAGAAATTTATCGCTCTAAATCTGCATTTTCGTAATATCGAGGAAGGCCGAGACCACCTTGTCGCGCAGGGCAATCGCCGTCTGCAGCGTCTGATCCGCCTGCATGACCTTGTCGACCACTTCGCGGGTGTTCATGGTTCCCTTGATGCCCTGGAAGGACGCGTCTTCGGCCGCCTTCAGGGTGTTCATCGTGTCATTGGCGACGTTTGTCATCATCGCCGAGAAGCTGGTGCCGGTCGCATTGCCGGGCGTCGCGCCGGCCAGCGGGCCCAGCGCGTTGGTGGAGGATGCGCTCTGGTCGGTGCTGATGCTGCCGATGCCACGCGTTGCGGAAAGGGAGGCGATATTCTTGATAGCGTCAATCATTGTGCATTCTTCAAGAGGTCGATGGTGGAGGAGATGAGATCACGCGATTGCTTGATCGTCTGGAGATTGGCTTCGTAGGAACGGTTGGCTTCGCGCATGTCGGCCATTTCCACGAGGACGTTGACGTTGGGCATCTTCACGTAGCCCTTCGTATCCGCTGCCGGATTGTCTGGATCGTATTCCTCGACGAACTTGCTCGTATCCTCGCCCATCTTCTTGACGCCGACCGTGGTCACGTTGTTGGCGCGATCGACTTCGGCACCGAATGTCACCGTCTTGCGGCGATAAGGATCTGCACCCGGCGTGTCGCCCGTCGAACGGGCGTTGGCGATATTTTCGGAAACGACGCGCAGTCGCGTCGACTGAGCCTCCAGGCCGGAGCCCGCGATCTTCATTGCGGCTGATAAGGGATCCATGACATTTTCACTTCATCTATTGTTTTACGGTCATCAACATCATGCGATGAAAGGAACTGACGAGCGCAGTGTTCAAACTGTACTGGCGCTGGATATCGCCGCTCTTGGCGAGCTCGTCTTCCAGACCGACGGTGTTACCCGACTCCTGGACGCCGATTTCCTGGTTCAGAGGCGCTTCCTCGGTCGCGACGTCTCCGCTTGCGCTGACGTCGTTGCCGGTGAAATGCATCGGGTTGGTTGCCGCCATGCCGACAGTGCCTTGGTTCTGGTTGTCGAGCACGGCTTGAAACGGGGTTACGTCCTTGGCCCGGAACTTCGGGGTGTTGGCATTGGCGATGTTACCGGCAACCACCTCCTGGCGGACCTGCAGCCACTCGGCCTGCCGCGAGGCGAGATCAAAGAGCTGAATCGGTTGCATGGGCTTTCTCCGTTCTTAGTCTTGGATACTAGAGGGATAATCTTGCGTGGGACTTGCGGGAATGCGTTCTTGCTAAAGTCTTTACAAAGCCTGCTGTGCAAGGCTTTGCGTGATCTCAGTCATGGCCGTAAACGTCGCCAGTGGAGGTGACGATCACCCATTTTCCGTCGCGCTGTTCGATGCTCGCCAAGCGGCTGTTGTCGGGCAGGACCGAACCGACGCGCACGACGTACATGCCGGAGTCGTCCTCGATCAGCGCCCGGCCGTTGGCGACGTGCAGCAGGTGGAACGGCGACTTGCCGGGGAACGGCTGGTTTTCCGCCGGCTGGCCCTTGTCGTCCTCCGGTCCGTTGTCGTTGGTTGATGCCGTCGTCAGCGGATCGGGGATGAAATCTTTCGGCTGGTCCGGGTTCTTGTTGACCATGGCAAGCGGCGAAGGATTGACGATCTCGCGCCCCGGCCAGTTCGGCAGGTCGCGGGTATGATCGCCCTCGGCGACATGGATGCCGAACTTGTCGGGGTTCAGGAACACGTACCAGGGGAAGAAGGCGGAGATGCCGGCGAGCACAAGGCCGGTGCCGGCCAGCGCTCTGTCGGTAAAGGTCCGTTTTCTTGCCGGCTTCAGCGGAGCGACCGGCTCGTCTGCATCGGATTCTCTCACGTCTAGCCTCTCTTTGCCGGGATGGATGCGGAACCGTTTTTCAGTGCGGTCGCGAGATCGGTGAAGGCGTCGGCCGAAGCCTTCTCGCCAGGGGTCTGTTTCAGAATGTCGTAGATGATCGGCACCTGGCGCACGGCCATGTCGAGATCTGGATCGCTGCCCTGGCGATAACCGCCGATCAGTCGCAGATCCCGGGTTTCCTCGAAGCGATGCACCAGTGCTTTCAGGCGTGAGACCAGCTTTTCCTGGTCCGGCGTCCATGCCTT
>JAGWJK010000350.1 GCA_028865845.1 Rhizobiaceae bacterium | reverse complement strand
GACGACGGCGGGAAAACGTGGCCGCAGCGCAATGACGAAAAAGAGGAAGGCTGCGACGTTGCCGTTCTGATAGGCAAAGAGATAGGGGCTGTGGCTATATGCCGCGACGGACATCGGCAGCAGCGCGCCGAGGAAGGCGACGCTGATGGCAAGGAGGTCGTAGTTCAGCGCGCTCGGCCACCGCCGCAGGGCGAGTACGCTGATCAGGGCATAGGGCGTGAAAATACCAAAGCGGACGATTATGAGCTGCGGGTAGACGTCGGACATCATGGTCGCGTCGCCGAAAAACACCATGTCGTAGATCAGGGTGCCGACCACGGCCCAGACGATGGCAAGCCTGACGCGATTTGCCGCGTAGTCACGGCGAAACGCGGCCTCAATCGCCGGTATGAAACGCAACAACGGAAAACCGTTGCCGATTTGACGGTCAACGTCCTCCAGCGTCAACGAGTCCATCATAGACCCTCCGTTGTGGTACTGATTTACGCTAAGTAAAGGAAGAGTCTGAAGATGTCCTAAAGATGTCTGGGGTGGCCGCCGCACTGAGCTGTGCCCCAAAGCGACGGCGGGTACTGATTTGGCCGTATCCGCTGCTTTGGCGAGTCATTCCATCGATGACGGCCTCGATGCATCCGTCAAACAGACTGGCGTTCAATACTTCGCGATATCGAAGCATATGCTTGCGCAACCTGCCTGAGTATGCAGATTGAATACAGAAAACCTGCTCCGATCGTGTCGGCCCGCAGGACAGGCCGAGCGAAGGCGAGAGCGCGTAATGACGAAACCCGTGATCGGTGTGATCGGGAACACCCAGCTTGTAGAAAACAGGATATCGGCGCAACGCGTCGGTGAAAGCAATCTGCGGGCGATCGCCGAAGTCGCCGGGGCTCTGCCTCTGATGTTTGCCGGCAATCCTGATATGACGGATATTCTGGCTTTGCTTGAAACCGTCGACGGCGTGCTGTTGACGGGCGCCAGGGCCAATGTTCATCCGCGCCGCTTCGGAATGGAAGCGAACGCCAAGCATGAACCCTATGACGAGGAGCGGGATGCAGTGGCATTGCCGCTGATTGCGGCCTGCGTCGAAGCCGGAGTGCCGATCTTCGGCATATGCCGCGGTTTTCAGGAAATGAATGTTGCCGCCGGCGGGTCGCTACATCCCGAAATCCGAGAGTTGCCCGGACGGATGAACCACCGGATGCCTCGTCTGGAAAACGGTGAAATCCACCCTGATCTTGCCGTCGTTTTCGCCGATCGCCACGAAGTACGTCTGGTGCCGGATGGCGCATTCGCCCGTCTCTTCGGCCGCGACGTCATCCGGGTCAATTCGCTGCACGGGCAGGGGATTCTAGAACTCGGAGCCGGCGTGGTGGCGGAAGGCATCGCCGAAGATGGCACCATCGAAGCGATCCGCTTCAAGGAAGCAGCAGGCTTTGCCCTCGGCGTCCAATGGCACGCCGAATATGATCCGCAGACGAACGCGGTGAACCGCGCATTGTTTCAGGCCTTTGGCGCAGCGGCAAGCGCGAGACGAAAAGACAGGAGCTAGCGGCGCACGGGCTCCGTCGGTTTTCCCGGAACGAGGCTGACCTGCACTTGTCTGGCTGTAACAGAGCCTTCCACTCCGTAGCTGGAAGTCCATTCGATAAGGAAATGCTCGCCTGGTTTAGTGATTTCCAAATCAAAGATGATGCCCGGCACCATGTCGAAATCGGAGCAATTGATGGCATTCACACCATCGAGAGTAAAGAGACCACCGCATGCTTCTCAAGGATGAAGTAGCCATCGGCGTCAACTTCGCTCGTCATATTCCAGGCGTGAATGCGCAGCAGACCCGTTGCCCGGTTGAGAAAGTTGATTTCGAGAAGTTTGGCATCATGAAAGCGCGGTGTTCGTCCGAACCAGCCAACAACAGCGTCGCCGCCAGGAATTTCGTGAAGCACAGATTTAACGGTCATCGTTACCCGTAAGTCGGTTTAATTGGCGGGAACAAGCAACGAACCGGAACATCCATAAACCTCTCGAAAATCTCGCGAGACAAGTTTCGACAATCCGTCAACGGTTTGTCGAAGGAGCGGCCTTCTGTCGGCGACTCCATGAATGCCGGTTGGGTGCTTCGTGAATGCCTTACACCGGCCTATGCAGGAATACCGGCATGGATGCATTCTCGGCGATCTTGGAGAGATAGAGCCGTGCCGTATCGAGAGCTTCGCGAATGGTCACATCCATGTCGAGATAGCGGTAGGTGCCGAGGCGCCCGACGAAGGTGACTGCGCTTTCCTGTTCGGCGCGGGCCACATAGTGCGCGAGTTGTTCTTTCTCGTTGGCGAGGCGGATCGGATAATAAGGAATATCGTCGGGACCACAGGCGCGGGAAAATTCGCGGTAGCAGACGGAACCGGCATGCTCTTCCCAGGGAGAGAAATGCTTGTGCTCGGTGATCCGCGTATAGGGCACCGACACGTCCCCGTAATTCATGACTGCGCAACCCTGATAGTCGCCGTTATAGGTAAAGCGCTCGAAATCAAGTGTGCGGTAACCGAGCCGGCCCAGCTCGTAGTTGAAGTAGCCGTCGAGCGAACCGGAGTAGAAGACGTGCTGCCCGTCGCTTGCCTGCTCGCGGTCAAAATGCGTTCCGAGCTTCACGTTGATATTGGGATGATCGAGGATGCGGCCGATCATGTCGGTATAGCCGTTTTCGGGCATGCCCTGATACTTGTGGAAGAAATAGTTGTCTTCGTAGTTGAAGCGAACCGGTAGCCGCTTCAGGATCGACGCCGGCAGCTCGGTCGGCGAGCAGCCCCATTGCTTCTGTGTATATCCCTTGAAAAAGGCTTCGTACAAATCCTGCCCGACAAAACGCATCGCCTGTTCTTCGAAGGTCTGCGGGTCGGTAATGGTTTTGTCGGACTGTTCTTCCTCGATGAAGGTTTTTGCTTCGTCGGGGCGGAAGGTCTTTCCGAAGAATTGATTGATCGTGTGCAGATTGACGGGCAGGGAATAGACTTGGCCGTTGCTGGTGGTCTTTACGCGGTTCTTGAACGGCATGAAGGTCTGGAAGCTGTTGACGTAGTCCCAAACCTCGGCGTCATCAGTATGAAATATATGCGGGCCGTAGACGTGGATCATTACGCCGGTTTCGGCGTCGCGCTCCGTATGGCAATTTCCGGCGATATGCGTGCGGGCATCGACGATTTCGACCTGGTAACCAGCCAGCGCAAGCTCGCGGCCGATAACCGCGCCCGAAAGTCCAGCTCCCACGATAACAATTTTCCCGCCCCCGAGCATAAAGATCAGTCCTATCCCTTGTTTCGCCATGCCGCATCCGCGAGCAGCGGCAACTATCGTCTTGGTGGATGTTCGCCCTGACCTCGAAATGAGCGTCACGAGGTCAGGGCGTCAGATGTGTTGCCTGAGCTTATGGCCTCAGGCCGTCGGCTCGCTCCAGAGACGGCGATCGCGTGCGAGCGGCGCGTAGTCGTTCCACTGCACGAGCTTTTCGAGATAACGCTGGCGGTAGCTCTGCTCGTCTTCGAAGTCGACATTCGAAAGAACGATCTCGGCGCCGATCTCGTAATAGATGTCGAGGTTCTGCAGGTCTGGCACTGGCGTCTCGCCGCGTTCGGCTTCGCCCTGCATCTGCCAGTACAATTCCTCGAGCCGGCGCGTGAGAGCGGGTATGTCGCGCAGAACGCTGGTCTCGCGCTGGCGCTGCAGGGATTCCCTTACCTTTGCGAGGCTTTCGCGATCATTTGCGAAGGCAACGGCCCGACGGATGTATTCTTCCGGGGTGCTGCAGATCATTTCCGGAATGCCGGCAGCCGCGACGATGCTGGCGCAGAAGCGCGAGGCGAAGCTCTTGCCGGGGACGGTGAAGATCGGCAGGCCCATGGTGATCGCATCCGCAGCCGTGGAGTGCGCGCCGTAGGGGAAGGTGTCGAGGAAGAGGTCAGCGAGGCCGATACGGGCCAGATGCTGCGGGTTGGCTGCCTTCGGCGCGAAGATCAGCCGCTCCGGCGCGACGCCGCATTGTGCGGCAGCCTGACGGAGACGCTGGTTGACGTCCTCGTCGCCGACGAGCAGCCAAAGCACGCTGCCGGGCGTTGCGGTGAGGATTGCCATCCAGTTGGCGAAGCAGGCGCGGGTGATCTTCTGCATGCCGTTGAAGCAGGCGAAGACAAAAGCGTTTTCGGGAATGCCGGCTTCCGTGCGCGTCGGCTGTGCAGCGATCTGTCGCTTGCGGTCGATCGGCTGGTTGCAGGGGATCCGGAGAACCTTTTCGGAATAGTAGATTTCATTTTCCGGCGGGATGATGTGCTCGTCGGCAATGATATATTGATGGAACGGGCTGCCGGTCGTGCCCGGATAGCCGCAAAAATTGACGATGACCGGAGCCGGACGATAGGCGAAGATCTTCGTGCGTGCATGCTTGGTATAACCGTTGACGTCGATCAGAACGTCGATTTCGTCCGCGGCGATCTGGGCGGCCGCAGCAGCGTCGCTGATCGTTGCGATATCGCGCCAATGATCGACGGCGTTCTTCATGCGCGTCTGCGTCGCATCGTTCGTCCGCGGCTCACCGCAGTAATAAGCGAAGATCTCGACGCTCGACTTGTCGTGCAGATCAAGAACTTCGCTGAGTGCGAAGCCGACGGCATGGTCGCGCAGGTCGGAAGAGACATAACCAACACGCAGGGGTTGTCCCGTTCCGGATTTCAGCCGGGCCGGCTTGCGAAGCGAACTGTTCGCATCGGCGCGGCCTGCCAGGAACTTATTGTACCGATAAGCCTTGGCGAGCTGGAACATCGGATCGTCGGCATAGCAGCCGAGTGTCAGCGGAGACATGCCATCCAGCAATTGGCGCTGCGACACATGTTCCGATGCGACCAGCGTCGGCCATTTGCACTGGCGCTGCCGCAGTGCCGTCCAATGCTGCGCTGCCTCCGGCTTATCCGGGCGCAATTCGATTGCCTGCCAGAGAGTTGATTCGGCATCCACCAGAAGGCCGGCGCCTTCCATGACGCGGCCGATATGCTGGAGAATCATTAGGCGGTGACTGACGCGCTCGGCGGTAATATCCGACGTTAATGAAGTATAGGCCCGCCATTGCTGTATAGCCTGGCCGGTGAGGCCGCAATCTTCCAAAGCGCGGCCGAGATTGATGTGCGCCTGGGCAAACTGCGGATCGAGCTTCAGGCAGGCACGCAAGGCATGGATCGAACCGGCGACGTCGCCCAGCTGACGGAGGGTGACGGAATAGTTGAAGAAAGCCATATGCAACAACGAGTTACCGTCGTTGAACGCGATCCAGCTCTTGTAGAGCTCGGCTGCCTGGGCCTTCTGTCCGGCGGCATTCAAGCCCTCAGCTGCGGTAAACAACTCGGCCAGGGGCATACGTTGAGTTCGCGCCTGCTCAAGCAGGTCGGCGAGCGGTGAAACGCGGTCTGCTGCGATTGCTGTATGAATGACCATGGACATCCCAAGAACTAGCGGCCTAACGGCGGGCGTTGAAATTTACGCGAAAGCGTGAACGTTCTTTATCGTCGCTAGCTTGCTTTGAGCTTGTCGTTTGACCTGGGAAGACCGCCATTTCCGGGCTTGCGGGCGGCTGCGGCAGTGGTGTCGGGTGCTGCTCAGCGTGGTTCGCGGGCGCTG
>JAGWJK010000349.1 GCA_028865845.1 Rhizobiaceae bacterium | reverse complement strand
GAGCTTTTCCGTGAGGCCGGCCGGGTTGCGGGCGGTGGCGACGACAGCGTCGCCGGCATTGAGGGCTTCCTGGGCAATGAGGGCGCCGAAGCCGCGGGATGCACCGGTGATGAACCAAACACGCATGATAATCTCTCCTGTGTGGATCAAATTCCGTGATTGGAATTTGCTTGCAGGGGAAAGGTAGCTTGATGAGAGAGTTGAGATAATCTACTTTGTCTTCCACGAAGTACTGAGAAATTCTCATCAATGCGACGCATCCGTTCGACCGACCTCGCAATCTTCCTCGCAATCGCCCAACACCGAAGCTTTCGGAAAGCGGCGGTGGAGTTGGGCGTGACGGCGTCCGCGCTCAGTCACTCGCTGCGGGCGATCGAGGAGCGGCTGGACGTTCGCCTGGTCAACAGGACGACCCGCGGCGTTGGTTTGACCGAAGCCGGCGAGCGGCTTTTCGACCGCATTCGCCCGGCATTCCTCGATATCGATGACGCGCTGGATGATCTCGACAAGTTTCGCGACCAGCCCTACGGCAAGCTGCGGTTCAACGCACCGCGCGCGGCCGCCAAACTGGCGCTGCTGCCGATCGTGGCACGCTTCCTGCGGGCTTATCCGGCGATCGAGATCGAGGTCGTGGTGGATGACGCGCTGGTCGATATGGTCTCGGGCAATTTCGATGCCGGCATCCGCCTTGGAGAGAGCCTTGCGGCCGATATGATCGCGGTGGCGATCGGCTCGCGGGTTCGCTCGGCCATCGTCGGTTCGGCCGATCATTTCGAACGCTTCCCGAAGCCGGTCACGCCCTATGATCTGAAGAGCCATCCCTGTATCCGCTATCGTTTCCCGAGCGGCCGCTATTACCGCTGGGAATTCGAGCGCGGCGGCGTCGAACTGGAAATCGAGGTGCAGGGACCGCTGACGCTTGGCGACACCGATCTGATGATCGAAGCCGCAATCGACGGCGCCGGTCTTGCCTTCATGTTCGAAGATCAGGCGCGCCCGGCGCTGGCGGACGGGCGATTGATCCGGGTGCTGGAGGATTGGTGCCCTTATTACCCCGGCTTCTTCCTCTACTATCCGAGCCGCCGGCAATTGCCGACAGCGCTACGCGCCTTCGTCGATTTCGTGCGGACGGACGGAATGCGGGTTCCCGGAAAAGCCTGATCGATCAGGCCTGTGGCTTCATGGCCTGATAATCCGGGAAATGCTTTTCGAACCGCCGTGCCCAGGCAAGAAGGTCCGCGTGATCTGCCTCCCATTGTCCCTCGAACCGCAATTGCAGATAGCCGATCATCGCCGCCAGTGCGAAATGACCGCCATGCAGCTTCCGGCCGATCTTCGGCGGTTCGGCGTTCAGATGGGCGAGCGTGCGGCTTGCCTTCGTCCACTGACGATCGATCCAGGGCTGGTGCTGCTTCTCGGCCTCGCGGAACCGCCGTTCGTAGACGATCGACAGCAGGCACTCGCTGGTACCGTCGCAGAGGGCTTCCAGCACTTCCGCTCGTGTGCGCTTGCTCTCCTTGCCGGGATAAAGCTTCTTGCCCGAGAGCCGATCGAAGTGATGCATGATGGCGCGGCTGTCGAAAACCGACAGACCGTCTTCGGTCAGGAGCGTCGGGATCTTGCCGAGCGGATTGTTGTCCACCAGCACCGCCGGCCCGGCAACGGTATCGACGCGGATTTCGTCGAGTTCGATGTCGAGATGGCGGGCTGCCATCCGTACCTTGCTCGAAAAAGGGGAGGTGGGCGAGCAGAGAAGCTTCATAGGATTACCTGTGATCCATCAAAATCAATGTTCGCCGCGCAGCCAGAAGGCGCGTTGCGAGGCGAAACGGTCCTGCGCCAGCATGTCTTTCAGCGCGGGCAAGAGGGCATGCAGCTCGTCCTTCAGCGTAAAGGGCGGATTGACGATGATGAGGCCGGAGCCGGTAAGCCCGGTGAAACCGCGATCGCTTTTTACCGTCAGCTCGGCGCACAGCACCTTCGGAATTTCCAGGGCTTGTAGCGCCTCATGGAAGGCCTTGATCGGCGCATCCTTCTTGATGGGATACCAGAGGCAATAGGTCCCGCCCGGGAAACGCCGCCATGCCTTGGCCAATCCGTCCGCCAACCGCTCATATTCGCCGTCTTCCTCGAAGGGCGGATCGACGAGCACGATGCCGCGCTTTTCCTTCGGCGGCAGATGCGCGCCGAGCGCCAGCCAGCCGTCGAGTTCGGTGATGCGGGAATGATGATCGCCCTCGAACAGCCGATGCAGACGCAGATAGTCTTCCGGGTGCAGCTCCATGGCCGAGAGCCGGTCCTGCGGACGGAAGAGCATGCGGGCAAGCTTCGGCGAACCGGGATAGAAGCGGACGCCGCCCTCGGGATTGAGTTCACGCACCGCCGCGAGATAGGGCTCCAGCAGATCGGCCACCTGCGGCACGAGGTCGGCTTCCAGTACCCTGCCAATGCCGTCGCGCCATTCGCCGGTCTTCTGCGCCTCTTCCGAAGACAGGTCGTAAAGCCCGATACCGGCATGGGTGTCGAGGACACGGAAAGCCTTGTCCTTGTTCTGCATGTAGCGGACGAGGCGCGCGAGCACTGCGTGCTTCAGCACATCGGCGAAATTGCCCGCGTGGTAGATATGCCGATAGTTCATTGTCGGTGAAGTCCGCATGAATTGTTGCGATGGGCCAGTTTAAGTCTTTTGGCCGGACATCGCATGAAATATAGAAACCGAATGAACATTGCGACCCCCATTGCAGCTGAATCGCGCCGGGCCAAATCGAAGGTCGGTCACACCGCCTGTCCGCATGACTGTCCCTCGACCTGCGCGCTTGAAATCGACCTTACCGAGGACGGCAAGATCGGCCGTGTGCGCGGGGCGAACGATCACTCCTACACATCGGGCATCATCTGCGCCAAGGTCGCCCGCTATGCCGAGCGGCTCTACCATGCCGACCGGCTGATGAAACCCTTGCGCCGTGTCGGCGCCAAGGGTGAGGGGCGCTGGCAGGAACTGTCCTGGGACGATGCGCTGGACGAGATCGCCAATGCCTTCGTCAAGGCGGAAGCAAAGGACGGCAGCGAGGCGATCTGGCCCTATTTCTACGCCGGCACCATGGGCTGGGTGCAGCGAGACAGCATCGAGCGGCTTCGCCATGCCAAGCGCTATTCCGGCTTCTTCTCCTCGATCTGCACCAATCCTGCGTGGACGGGATTCGTCATGGCGACCGGTACGCTGCGCGGCCCCGACCCGCGCGAGATGGGCCGCACGGATTGCGTGGTGATCTGGGGCACCAATGCAGTCTCGACGCAGGTCAACGTCATGACCCACGCCATCAAGTCGCGCAAGGAACGCGGCGCCAAGATTGTCGTCGTCGATATCTACGACAATCCGACGATGAAGCAGGCGGACATGGCGCTGATCGTCAAGCCGGGCACGGACGCAGCACTTGCCTGCGCCGTGATGCATGTCGCCTTCCGTGACGGGTATGCAGACCGCGCCTACATGGCCAGATATGCCGACGATCCCGCCGGCCTCGAAGAGCATCTGAAGACGAAGACGCCGGAATGGGCGGCTGCAATCACCGGGCTTTCGGTCGATGAGATCGAAGCCTTCGCCAAGCTCGTGGGAACGACGAAGAAGACCTATTTCCGTCTCGGCTACGGCTTCACGCGCCAGCGTAATGGCGCGATCGCCATGCACGCAGCCGCGTCGATCGCGACGGTGCTCGGCTCCTGGCAATATGAGGGCGGCGGCGCCTTTCATTCGAACAGCGATATCTTCCGCATGGACGCGAGCGAACTGACCGGCCGCTCGATGAAGGATCCCGATGTTAGGATGATCGATCAGTCGCAGATCGGCCGGGCGCTGACCGGCGATCCGGTGGCGCTTCGTCATCGCGGCCCGGTCACGGCGATGCTGATCCAGAACACCAATCCGATGAACATAGCGCCTGAGCAGCGGCTGGTCCGGCGTGGTTTTGCCCGCGACGATCTGTTCGTCGCCGTGCACGAACAGTTCATGACCGACACGGCCGAGATGGCTGACATCGTCATCCCCGCCACAATGTTCGTCGAGCATGACGATATCTATCGCGCCGGCGGCCAGAACCATATTCTGCTCGGCCCGAAGCTGGTCGAGCCGCCGTCCACCGTGCGCAGCAACCTCTTCGTCATCGAGGAGCTCGCCAAGCGCCTCGACGTTGCCGATCGTCCCGGTTTCGGTTTCACGGCCCGCGAGATGGTGGATCGCGTTCTCGAAAAAAGTGGCCTGCCGGATTACGATTATTTCCTCGAAAACAAATGGTTCGACCGTCAACCTGATTTCGCGGATGCGCATTTTCTCAATGGCTTCGGGCATTCCGACGGTAAATTCCGGTTCCGCCCCGATTGGGTCAACCAGCCGGCGCCGAACCGCCCGCCGACCTCTGTAGGTCTGCTTGGCCCGCATGTCGAGCTGCCGGCATTTCCCGACCAGGTCGACGTCATCGAGGTCGCCGATCTCGACCATCCGTTCCGGCTGGCGACATCGCCGTCACGCAATTTCCTGAATTCGAGCTTCTCGGAGACCAAGACCTCGCGCCAGAAGGAAGGCCGTCCCGAGGTGATGGTCAATCCGGAGGACGCTTCCGCGCTCGATATCGCTAACGGCGATCTCGTGAAGATCGGCAATCTGAGAGGCGATATCCGTATCCATGCGCGCGTCACCAGCGAGGTGAAGCGCGGCGTGTTGATCGCCGAAGGTCTGTGGGCGAACAAGGCGCATGTCGACGGCGAGGGCATCAACGTGTTGACCGGTGCCGATCCCGTTGCGCCCTATGGCGGCGCAGCCGTTCACGACAACAAGGTCTGGCTTCGTAAGGACATGGCATGAGCAAGTTTGACGCCGCCTATTTCGACAGGTCGAAGGTCGAGATCGTCGCGGAAAAGACGTTGTCCAACGGCTGGACGCGCGTGAGCAGCTACGACATCGACTATACCGACTCCAGGGGCGAGGCCCATCGACTGAAGCGCGAGATTTATCATCGCACGCCGGCCGCCTGCATCCTGCTCTACGATCCCAAGCGCGACAGCGTCGTACTCGTGCGCCAGTTTCGGCTGGCCGCGCATCTCACCGATTTTCCCGGCTGGATGATCGAAGTGCCTGCGGGTCTTTTGGACGGCGACCAGCCGGAAGAGGCCATCCGCCGCGAAGCGATGGAGGAGACCGGCTTCCGCGTCCGCGACATCCGCTTTCTCTTTAAGTCGTTCACGGCTCCGGGAGCGGTCACCGAGGTCGTGCACTTCTTTGTCGCGCTGATCGATGCCGCCGATCGCGTCACCGACGGCGGTGGCCTTGCCGACGAACATGAGGATATTCAGGTCTTCGAAATCCCGCTCGACGACGCCATGGCGATGATCTCGGCAGGGGAGATCTATGACGCAAAGACGATCATCCTGCTGCAATGGGCCGTGATGAATCGGGAAAGCCTGCGGGGCCGCTAGCTGGGCGGCGGCATCATCGAATATCCTTCTGCGATGTTCATCATGATGTCATGAATCGCGACTACCGAGAGACCTCGGCCGGATAGGTCCGTACCTTCGCCATACTTCAGCAAGATTGACGCTATTTCAGGAGAAAGCCGATGTGGCTCAGCAATTTCACGCTCGTTCTTCCGGATGAGGTCGTCGAT
>JAGWJK010000348.1 GCA_028865845.1 Rhizobiaceae bacterium | reverse complement strand
CCTCCCCCTGCGCGAGATCGATCACGCGATCCGACACGTCCAGTCGGACATCGACGTTCGGGTAATTCGTCGAGAAATCCTCCAGGCGGGACATGAACCAGTTGGCCACAAGGGCCTGCGATGCGGTGACAACCACGACCGACCGCGCCTTGCGGCCCCGCAGCTTTCTCAGTCCGGATTCGAGGAGATCCAGCCCCTGTGCGATGTCTTCGAGAGCTTCTTGTGCCTCGTCGACGGGGGTCAGGCGCTCCGCGCCCGAACGGCTCCTCTTGAACAATGGGTAGCCGACCCAGCCTTCGAGCGACCGGACAAGTTGGCCGACTGCAGGCGGTGTCACGTCGAGCTCTGCCGACGCGCCGACAAAGCTTCCATGTCTTGCGGAGGCCTCCAGAGCCTGGAGCGACTTCAGTCTGGTGAGGTTTCTCATATCGACCACGACAAAGATTTTCTTTCTGTCCGATATGGCGTCTTTTCCTCGTGAATGCAAACGCCGCAGTCTAGGTACGGACGACTGAACTTGAGGAATGACGCATGGTACTCGTAGGAAAGAATGCCCTTGTGACCGGCGGATCGAGCGGAATCGGTCTCGCCGCAGCCCGCCTGTTAGCAGACAACGGCGCCCGCGTCGCCATCACCGGGCGTTCGCCCGCAAAGCTGGCGAGCGTCGTCGCGGAACTCAGTGAAAACGTCACCGGCATTCAGACAGACGTCACATCCTTGACCGACCTCGCGAAGATGAGGGCAACGATCGAACAGGCCTTCGGGTCGCTCGATATAGTGTTTGCCAATGCGGGTGTCGCTTTCGGCACGCCGCTTGCGACGACGGAAGAAGCGACCTACCACAGGATCATTGATGCGAACGTGAAGGGCGTCTTCTTCACTGTGCAGGCTGTGCTTCCGCTTCTTAGAGACGGCGCATCGATCATTCTCAACACGTCGTGGCTTAACCAGGTCGGCACGCCCGGCCGCGCTATCCTTTCCGCATCCAAGGCAGCGGTTCGATCCTTTGCGCGGACGATGTCGGCAGAGCTGCTCGATCGCCGGATCAGGGTGAACGCCGTCAGCCCCGGCTCGATCCAAACCCCCATTCATCGAGGAAACAACGAGACCGAGGAGGAGTTCCGTGCGTATGCCGAACGTATCGGCACACGGGTGCCGCTCGGGCGGATGGGAAAACCGGAGGAGATCGCAGCCGCCGTTCTCTTTCTTGCCAGCGACGCTTCCAGCTACATGCTCGGCGCCGAGATGGTGATCGACGGCGGCAGATCGGAGCTCTGAGATGCTTTTGAACGAAGACCTGACTGCCCGCACGCTTGTCCACGCCGAGGACCTGGACTGGATCCCAAGTCCTCCCAAGGGTGTCGATCGTAGAATGCTGTTCCGGATTGGCGAGGAAAAGGCCCGGGCGACCTCCCTCGTCCGCTACGCCCCTAAAAGCAGTTTTTCGCATCACTCCCATCCTGGCGGCGAGGAGTTTCTCGTACTCGACGGCGTATTCCAGGACGAGACCGGCGACTTCCCGGCAGGCACGTATGTCCGCAATCCGCCCGGAACAGGACATGTGCCGAAGAGTGATGGCGGTTGCACCATCCTCGTGAAGCTTTGGCAGTTCAAAGCGAGTGACCGGAAGCGGATCGTCCGGCTTCCCGGCGAGACACCGTCTGCGCCATCGCGAGCCGGAGTGGCGGATTCGTGGGTGCTGTTCGACGGATCGGATGCGGTCGTGACGCTGGAGGACTGGAAAGCCGGGAGCGAGGTCGTCGTCGTCAATCCGAAAGGACTGGAACTCCTCGTTTTGAACGGTGGCTTTAGCGAGGGAGGAGAGGTTCTCGCCCGGTGGAGCTGGCTGCGGCTCCCCGCAGGCTACGACGTTCGCGCAGCCGTCGGACCTCATGGCGCCCGCGTGTGGTACAAATCCGCACCACTTTTACATGATGACATATGCTTGTTCGAAGCGCCCGCTCCGGAGGATAAAAGCCGATGAGCAGAAGTAAGGTCGCAGTGATTGGAGCCGGACTGTCCGGCCTATACACAGCACAGGCGCTACATGCCGTGGGAGTAGACGTGGTCGTCATAGAAGCTCGCGACCGCATCGGCGGTCGAATCCTGACGGCTGGCGAGGACGGACTGCCTGCCGATGATGGTTTCGATCTTGGGCCTTCATGGTATTGGCCCGCGATGCAGCCGGCGATGGCGGAGTTGGTCGGCGAACTTGGCTTGACCTCGTTCATCCAGCACATCAAAGGCGATGTCGTCTTCGAGCGGATGTCGCGCGAGCGTCCACAGCGCTTCTCGCCCGCATACGAGAACCAGCAATCCATGCGTATCGCTGATGGAACAGGCGCAGTGGTTCGGGCGCTTGCCCAGCACCTGCCTTATGAGCGGATCAGGCTCGGCACCAAGGTGACCGCGATCACATTGAAGGACGATGCCATCGAACTCTCCCTTCGAACCACCGGCGGCGGAGGCGAGGTATTTCACGCCGAACGAGTCATTGCGGCACTTCCGCCGAGGCTCCTTGAGGCGACCGTGACGTTTTTGCCGCCTCAGGATGCCATGATAGCAGCACGCTGGCGGGACACACCAACATGGATGGCCCCACATGCAAAGTTCTTTGCCGTTTACGATGAAGCGTTCTGGCGGAAGGACGGACTTTCCGGAACGGCCCAGAGCATGGTCGGGCCGATGGTCGAGATCCATGACGCAACGTCGAATTCCGGCAAGGCGGCCCTCTTCGGCTTCCTCGGCGTCGGCGCAAACCAGCGGGCCTACGTCGGCGAGGATGCGCTGAAGAGCGCCTGCGCCGAACAGCTCGGAAGACTGTTCGGGCCGCGGGCATTAAAGCCAAGGGCAACCATGCTGAAGGATTGGGCGGCGGACCCGTTGACGGCGACGGCGGTCGATCAGACCGGCGGCGACCACCCCATGCCGGGCAGTCCGCGCTGGGTCGCGGGCGCATGGGAGAACCGGCTTCTCTTGGCGGGTAGCGAAACCAGTTCTTCCGAACCAGGATATCTCGCCGGTGCCATCGTGGCGGCCAAGCAGGCAGTTGCCGACATCATCTCCGCAATGGTATCGAAATGAATGTTGCACAGAACCCTCCGCTCAATACGAATGTCGGCAAGCGGAACGCGTGGCTCCTGATCGTAGCCCAGGCTTTCGGCGGGGCTAACGCTCCCATCGTCGTCTCGGTTGGAGGTCACGTCGAACGGCGTCTCTCCCGATTCCGACATCATCACACTCCCCGTCAGTACGTGCCGCCAAACCCGTGCAGGCGGCGTAAACAGCTCAGACGAAAACGGCAGTGCTGCTCTCGAACACCGACTGATCATCAAGGATATTTGCGGTGAGCATCGCCCCTTCAAGCGCAGATAGAACCCGGATCGCGGACGCACGATCAAGGCCGCCATCCTGAAGTTTCTCGATCCCGAGTTCGAAGAACCTCTTCACCTCCGCCCTGACCTTGTCGGCGAGCTCGTGCGAGGTTGCCGCGAGAGCTCCACATAGACACATGCGTCCATCGCGGAGCAAAGCCGTTTTGAAGACATCCCGCCATGCCTGGACGACCTCTGCGCCACCGCCCACCTCAGCGTCCACGGCCTGGATGAAACGGTCGGTGTAACGCCGCGCCACCGCTGCTGCGAGCTTCTCCTTGGCAGGAAAGTGATAATGCACGGACGAAGATTTCACGCCGACGTCGGCCGCCACGTCCCTGAAGCTGAAACCGCTGTATCCGGCACCGCGGATGCGCCTCTCCGCGGAATCGAGAATAGCGTTGATCGTGTCTGTCATCGGGAATCCTTTCTATCTAATGTTAGATAGAGCTTGCCTTTTCGAAACGCAACTTCTATACAAAAATATCTATCTAACGTTAGATAGATAAAAGGAGATTTTGAATGCGTTTCGAAGACAAGGTAGTAGCGATCACCGGTGGCGGCTCTGGCATCGGGAAGGAAGCAGCAGCGCGGTTTGTTGCAGAAGGTGCGAAAGTCGCGATCAATGGCCGTGATGCGGAGAAGCTCCACGCGGCTGCGAAGGAAATCGATCCGAGTGGCCAGAAGATCGTTGTATACGCAGGTGATATTGCCAAACCGGAGACTGGTGCGGCCCTCATCGGGACCGCCGTGTCGACGTTCGGCAAGCTCGACGTGTTGGTAAACAATGCCGGTGTGTTCAATCCGAAGCCGTTCATTGAGCTTACCGAAGCCGATTACGACTGGTATCTGGACACTATTCTGAAAGGCAAATTCTTCACCGCCCAAGCGGCCGCCAGGGCTATGAAGGACACGGGGGGCGCTATCGTCCAGACGGGCTCCATGTGGGCAATCCAGGCGATCGGGGCCACCCCATCGGCTGCCTACTCCGCCGCGAACGCAGGTGTTCATGCCATGGTGCGCAATCTGGCGATCGAGCTTGCGCCCTACAACATCCGCATCAACGCTGTAGCTCCAGCGGTCGTCGAAACTCCAGTCTACAACACGTTCCTGTCCGACGACCAGGTCAAGGAGGTCCTTCCGACGTTCAACACATTCCATCCGCTCGGCCGCAATGGCCAGCCGCGCGACGTCGCTGAGGCGATCCTCTTCCTTGCGTCTGAGCAGGCATCTTGGATCACTGGCACAATCCTACCAGTCGACGGCGGCGTCACCGCTGGTCGCCAGTAAGGAGGCGATCTGATGAATAATATGCAGGACTGGAACGCCTACCGCGACGCCTTGATTAATCGCGTCGGCAACTTCGCCAAGCTCAGCCCGGATGTGCTCCGTAGTCTGAACACGATCGAGGGGAGCGGGAGCAAGACCGGAAAGCTTGAGCCGAAAATGCATGAGATCATCGCACTCGCCGTGGCCGTCACGACGCGCTGCGATGGCTGCATCGCGGTTCACGCCAAGACGGCGATCGAGCTCGGCGCCACCGAAGGCGAAATCGCCGAAGCTCTTGGCGTGGCTATCGCTCTCAATGCGGGCGCTGCGTTGACTTATTCGGCGCGCGTGCTGGACGCCATTACGAGTCTGCCTGAAAGGTGATGAAGCCGAGACTGCGCTGTACTCTACAGCGCAACCACTTCCACCCCGCCCAAAAGTCGGTTGTTTGCGCTTTCCGGTCGACCAAAACGATTCCGGCGAACTTGTGAGACTGAAGGTGTCGTCAATAAAATGAGATCGTCTCCGATCACATCACAATCGATTTATCGATCACGAAATCCGCTCTAGCTGCGCGCCTCCTATTGGGCGCACAACTGCCGGCATGATTGGTCAGCTTGACGAAGCAATTGCCTCCCTCGATGTAACCATCAGCAATCGCGAGAAAACCCTTCAGGCGTTTGTCACCAACAATGTTGAAAAAGATGGCGACGCTTCGCGGCAGGCCGACGAACTTGAACAACAACCCCCAAAGGCGAAGACACGGTGACAATCGATGTCAATCATCGAGCCCGATCGACGGGACAGTGCAAGCATCGGCGATCAACACCGCCGACCAGATGGTAACCGAGGGCGTCGAGCCCATGCGGATCGTGTCGGACAATTTGGCGTTGGGCCTATATTCCCAACTGCGGCATCGGATTTGTGTCCGTCAACCAACCGGCGATCATCAAGATGGAGGCTTTCCCATTCACTCGGTACGGGGTTGGGAAGGGACACGTACTTCGATTGCTGCCGACGCAACACCCGAGCCGGCGCCG
>JAGWJK010000347.1 GCA_028865845.1 Rhizobiaceae bacterium | reverse complement strand
GAGCGAAGCCGATGTTCCGGCCCAGGCGCCTGGCAGCGGTCAGCAGCAGGATGACGTCGCAAGCGTCATCGGCGATTCTCAGGACAGCGGCGCGTCGGACGCGCCGCAGCAGAGCAACAGCAGCCTCGGCAAGCCGCCGACCCAGCTCGGCTCTATCCAGTTCGACCAGAGCGGCAAACAGGTTGGCGGAACGGCGACTCGTACCAATAATTCGTCCGGTGCAGCGCCGGCTGCGACCTCTCCGACCCAGACAGCCTCGATCGGTGGCGGCAGCGAGGGCGACCAGTACAAGGTCGCTTACGGCCATGTCCTCTCCGGCGATTATGCGGACGCTGAACAGGAGTTCCGCCAGTATATCCAAAGCTACCCGAACAGCGCGCGTGCGGCCGATGCCAATTTCTGGCTCGGTGAAGCGCTCTATTCGCAGGGCAAATACAACGACGCAGCCAAGACCTTCCTGAATGCGCACCAGAAGTACAGCAATTCGGAGAAGGCGCCGACGATGCTTCTGAGGCTCGGCATGTCGCTTGCTGCCCTCGACAACAAGGATACGGCTTGCGCAACGTTGCGCGAAGTCACCAAGCGTTATCCGAAGGCTGAGAAGGCTGTTACCAGCAAGGTCGCCAGCGAAGAAAAGCGGCTTGCCTGCTGATCCGCATCTTGTGTCCGGTGATGCTGTGACCGGTGTTGTCACGGCTGAAGCGCCGGAAGAGGCGGCAGCGCGTTTTCTTCGGTCTCTTCACAAGCCTGCGCATGTTCTCGTCGCCGTTTCCGGCGGCAGCGATTCAACCGGCCTTCTGGCCGCTCTCGCCGAACGGCTGAGATTTTCCCCGAATTCCGACATCACCCTTTCCGCCGCCAGCATCGATCATGGCCTGCGCGCGGAGTCTGCTGCCGAGACGCTTGCTGTGGCTTCGCTTTGCGCGTCGCTGTGTATTCCGCATGTCATCCGCCGCTGGGATGGCGAGAAGCCGAAGAACGGTATCATGGCCGCCGCCCGCGAAGCACGCTATGGCCTGCTTGCCGGGATTGCCGCCGAGATGTCCGCCACCGTCATCGTGACGGCCCACACCTTCGACGACCAGCGCGAGACGCTCGCGATGCGGGCCTCGCGTGTCGGCGCGGGTGAGGGCGGAATGGGCACGGGCATTGCCGATGCCATGCTCTTCGATCGACGTATCTGGATCGCCAGGCCATTTCTCCGCTGCCGGCGAAACGACATCCGCGCCTATCTCACGACGCGGCATATCTCCTGGATTGACGACCCCAGCAATGAGGACATGCATTACGAGCGTGTACGCACCCGCAAGGACCTCGTCGAGGACTGCGTGGCTATCCTTGACGACGGCACGGCGGTCCGCAGAGCGCTGGCGGAGAAAGCGGCCGACTGGTTCGGTCGCCATGCGACGGTTCATGCCGCCGCCCTTTGTGCGATCGATCGTAAGGGACTGGATGCCGAGGAAGCCGTGCTTGCCTACGCGCTTTCGCATCTCGCAGCCGTTTTCGGTGGCGAGCCCTATGGGCCGGGCCGCGATCGCATGCGGCGGATCCTCGATTTCATCGGCGAGGGCGAGCCCGGTCGCCGAACGGCCGGTGGCGTCGTCTTCGATCTTCGTCGTGACGGATTGTACCTGATGCGCGAAAGCCGCGGCATCCAATCGCTCGAGCTGGCTTCGGAGGCCGCGGCCATCTGGGACGGCCGTTTCCGGATCGCCAACCATTCGGATTCGCCGATCCGGATCGAGGCGGCCGGGGCGAAGGGTGAAGCGATTTTCCCGGAGGGGCTGCCAAGGGGCGCAATGAGGCGTGCCCGCGCGGCGCTTCCGCAAATCGTGAGTGGCGGCGACGATGGTTCGGTCGCGATTATGCCCTATTTGGCGCCCTTTGACCGCTTTTTGACACGATTTGATCTCACATTCGCAAACCGTCTCGCGGCGGCTTTTGTCAGACAAGCCTATGCGTTGCCGCCGCTTTGAGACTTATTGACGGAAAAAGCGTGTGACGATGCGGTTTGCCTTGGCAAGGGCTTGGCGCAACCCTATGTTAGGGACCAAGTAATGCCGTCGCTTAGCGGCGGAAGTTTCAGTGCTGGGGAGTTCGATGAACCCTAATTTTCGTAATTTCGCTCTGTGGGCAATCATAGCTCTGCTGTTGATTGCTCTGTTCAGCATGTTCCAGAATGCGCCGGCACAGACAGGCTCCAGGGAAATTCCGTATTCGCAGTTCCTCCGGGAAGTAGATTCCGGCCGCGTACGTGACGTCACCGTCACGGGCAATCGCGTCGTCGGCAGCTATGTCGAAAACGGTACCCCCTTCCAGACCTATGCTCCTGTTGTCGACGACAGTCTGCTCGAACGTTTGCAGAGCAAGAATGTCAATATTGTCGGCCGACCAGAATCGGATGGGTCCTCGAGCTTCCTGAGCTATCTCGGCACGCTGCTGCCGATGCTTCTGATCCTTGGCGTCTGGCTGTTCTTCATGCGGCAGATGCAGGGTGGCTCGCGCGGTGCGATGGGCTTCGGAAAGTCCAAGGCCAAGCTTCTGACGGAAGCGCATGGCCGTGTGACCTTCGATGACGTCGCCGGTGTCGACGAAGCCAAGCAGGATCTGGAGGAGATCGTTGAATTCCTGCGCGATCCGCAGAAGTTCCAGCGTCTCGGCGGTCGCATCCCGCGCGGCGTTCTGCTCGTCGGCCCTCCGGGCACGGGTAAGACGCTCCTGGCGCGCGCCATCGCCGGCGAAGCCAATGTGCCGTTCTTCACCATTTCCGGTTCCGACTTCGTGGAAATGTTCGTCGGTGTCGGCGCGAGCCGTGTCCGCGACATGTTCGAGCAGGCGAAGAAGAATGCGCCCTGCATCATCTTCATCGACGAAATCGACGCCGTCGGCCGCCATCGTGGCGCCGGTCTCGGCGGTGGTAACGATGAACGCGAGCAGACGCTGAACCAGTTGCTGGTCGAAATGGACGGCTTCGAGGCCAATGAAGGCATCATCCTGATCGCCGCGACCAACCGTCCCGACGTTCTCGACCCGGCACTCCTGCGTCCGGGCCGCTTCGACCGCCAGGTCGTCGTCCCGAACCCGGATATTGTCGGCCGTGAACGCATCCTCAAGGTTCATGCCCGCAACGTTCCCTTGGCTCCGAATGTCGATCTCAAGGTTCTGGCACGCGGCACTCCGGGCTTTTCGGGCGCCGACCTGATGAACCTCGTCAACGAAGCAGCCCTGATGGCGGCGCGGCGCAACAAGCGCCTAGTCACCATGCAGGAGTTCGAAGACGCCAAGGACAAGATCATGATGGGCGCCGAGCGCCGCTCGTCGGCGATGACCGAAGCGGAAAAGAAGCTCACCGCCTATCACGAGGCTGGTCACGCGATCACGGCGCTCAACGTCGCCGTCGCAGATCCGCTGCACAAGGCGACGATCATTCCGCGCGGCCGCGCCCTTGGCATGGTCATGCAGCTCCCCGAGGGCGACCGCTACTCGATGAGCTACAAGTGGATGGTGTCGCGCCTGTGCATCATGATGGGCGGCCGCGTCGCCGAAGAGCTGACCTTCGGCAAGGAGAACATCACCTCGGGTGCATCCTCGGACATTGAGCAGGCGACCAAGCTTGCCCGCGCCATGGTCACGCAGTGGGGCTTCTCCGACGAGCTCGGTCAGGTCGCTTACGGGGAAAACCAGCAGGAAGTCTTCCTCGGTCACTCCGTCTCGCAGTCGAAGAATGTTTCGGAAGCAACCGCGCAGAAGATCGACAACGAAGTGCGCCGTCTGATCGACCAGGCCTATAAGCAGGCCATGGACATCATTACCACCAAGCACGACGAGTTCGTGGCCCTGGCCGAAGGCCTGCTCGAATACGAAACGCTGACGGGCGAAGAAATCAAGGCGTTGATTCGCGGCGAAAAGCCGGCGCGTGACCTTGGCGACGATACGCCCCCGAGCCGCGGTTCTGCCGTGCCGAAGACCGGCGTCAAGAAGGACGGCCCTCTTGGCACCAAGGGCGACGAGCCGGAAGGCGGTTTCGAACCGCAGCCGCGCTAAACGTCCTTACCTCAGATGACTAGGAGGCCAGTTCCCATTCATGCGGGAACTGGCCTTTTTTAGTGCTTATTAACGGTAACGGGTTGTAATAGGCTTTCTCGGTAATTTAAGTGCCGAGTTTCGCAATCTATGGCATGAGCCTCGAACATCGAAGTTCGCGCCGCCCCAATGATTGGGGGATGAGAATAGGATGCCGCAGTTCTCTACGACGCCGGATGCGCTATGGAGGCGCAACGACACAGTAGCAGTTCGAAGCCGCGCATGATCCTGTCCTTAAATCCGCTCCGATTTAAGGGGTTATGCGCCAGAGAACGCCGCAATAACGGGAGTGCATATGAAACGTCGCTATTTCGGAACGGACGGTATCCGGGGCCAATCCAACATCTATCCGATGACGCCGGATCTCGCCATGCGCGTGGGTATCGCCGCAGGCACGATCTTCCATCGAGGTAGCCATCGACATCGGGTCGTTATCGGCAAGGATACGCGTCTTTCCGGCTATATGCTCGAAAACGCCATGGTGGCGGGCTTTACGGCCGCCGGTGTCGACGCCTTCGTTCTCGGTCCTATCCCGACGCCCGCCGTTGCCATGCTGACGCGGTCACTGCGCGCCGATATCGGCGTGATGATCTCGGCCTCGCATAACCCGTACGAGGATAACGGCATCAAGCTGTTCGGCCCCGACGGCTACAAGCTTTCCGACGATCTGGAGTCGCGCATCGAGGATATGCTCGAGAAGGATATGACGCAGCATCTCGCCAAGTCCGAGGATATCGGCCGGGCGAAGCGTGTTGACGGTGTCCATGACCGTTACATCGAACATGCCAAGCGCACACTGCCGCGCGACGTGACGCTGCAGGGCCTGCGGGTTGCGATCGATTGCGCCAACGGCGCCGCCTACAAGGTCGCGCCAGCCGTGCTCTGGGAGCTGGGCGCCGATGTCGTTACGATCGGCAACGAGCCGAACGGCACCAACATCAATCTCAATTGCGGTTCGACCAGCCCGGTCGCATTGCAGAAGAAGGTCGATGAAGTGCGCGCCGATATCGGCATCGCACTCGACGGTGACGCCGACCGCGTCATCATCGTCGACGAGACCGGTACGATCATCGACGGCGATCAGCTGATGGCTGTGATCGCCGAGAGCTGGGCTGAGAACCAGCTGCTGCGCGGCAACGGTATCGTCGCCACGGTGATGTCGAATCTCGGCCTGGAACGCTTCCTGGAAGGCAAGGGCATGTCGCTGGCGCGCACCGCCGTCGGCGACCGCTACGTCGTCGAACACATGCGCCAGCACAACTACAATGTCGGCGGCGAACAGTCGGGCCATATCGTGCTTTCCGATTACGGAACGACCGGAGACGGCTTGGTAGCCGCGCTGCAGATCCTCGCTGCCGTCAAGCGCACCGGCAAGACGGTCAGCGAAGTTTGCCGCCGTTTCGAGCCGGTGCCGCAGCTCCTGCGCAATGTCCGCATTTCCGGCGGCAAGCCGCTGGAAGACACGATCGTCCGCCAGGCGATCGCGGATGCCGAAAACGAGCTTGCACGCAATGGGCGTCTGGTCATTCGTCCCTCGGGCACCGAGCCGCTGATCCGCGTCATGGCCGAGGGCGACGATCGCGGCCAGATCGAGCGCATCGTC
>JAGWJK010000346.1 GCA_028865845.1 Rhizobiaceae bacterium | reverse complement strand
AGCGGAAGCTGCTGCTGCTGATCTCCTCAAACTCGGCAGCAGCAGTTTGCATGGCGGCCCTGCTGGTCGGGGCCGCCATGTACACTAGATTAGGATCCGGGGCGGCCGTTTCGCCCCAGATCCATTGGCAACGATCCGACGCAGCGCTTTCGACGGTATTCGCTATGGGCTCCATGACCATGTTTCGCGACACGCAGATGCAGGCGATCCTCCTCGGGATCGCCCTCGTCAGCGCGCTGGCCTGGTGGGCGCTTATTGTCGATATGCCGATGTCGGCGATCATGCTTTGTGGAAATGATGGGATCGGATCGAGCATTCCTGCCTGGAATCTCAACCGTCTGATGAGCCTGATGGGCATGTGGGCCGCCATGACGCTGGCGATGATGCTGCCCGGTGCCACGCTGGCAATCCTGCGCGCCTCCTGGGATCGGCGGAGCCAGGCCGGCGCCTATGCGACCGCGTCATCCTTTGCCGCAGGCTATCTCGCGATCATCCTTCCCGGCAGCGTGCTTGCGGCGTTCGCGCAATGGTGTCTCGAATCTACCGGGGCGATGGCCGGCGGCGCAACGATCGGCAATTCCCTGTTCAGTGGGCTTCTGCTGGCCGCCGTCGGGCTCTATCAGGTTTCGCCGTTCAAACGATCGCTGACGCCTTCATGCTACAGGGACGATTGCCGAGGCGGAACGTTCGAAGGCTTGCGCCATGGCCGCGCCTGTTTCGGCTGCTGCGCGGGAATGATCTGCCTGCAGTTCGCCGGCGGCGCGATGAACCTGGCGTGGATGGCGATACTGGCACTGTGGATGATGGCGGAAACAGCCTTGCCCTGGAAGAGACATGTCGCCGTTTTGTCGGGTCTCGCCTTGCTGACGGCCGGTGGCCTCACGATCGGTCAGTCGGTTTTCTGAACCGATCGACGGGTGGCCGTATTCGAGGCGCTTATCCATGCTGATGGATAGGTGGATTTTGATGGTCATGCCTGCCCGGTCGCGCCGCATTTTCTGCGACGCGCGATCGGAAGATTTTTTGTAACTACTCAGTTACTACTGCTTTCGATTTTTGAGGGACTGTCAACTTGCGCGATGATCGGGTAGTTGTCGGCTGCTAGGGGGCCGTCAAGGCCCTGCCAAATGCAACCGGGAGCAACGATGTCCGAAGGAAGAACCGCAAAGGGCCGATCGAAGAGTGCGCAGGTCGAAACCGCCGGTCAGGTGGTGTCGGGTGCATCCACCGAGCGGCCCCGCCTTCGGGATGCGGAGCGCACCAGCAAGGCGATCCTGGCGGCGGCGACCAAGGAATTTGCCGAGCGCGGCTATGGCGGCGCCCGCGTCGACGCGATTGCCGAGCGAGCCAATATCAACAAGCGCATGCTCTACCATTATTTCGGTGGCAAGGATGCGCTCTATGTCGCCGTGCTCGAAGGCAGCTACATCGCCATTCGTTCTGCCGAAGCCCGCCTTGATCTGTCTCATCGTGATCCTGTCGAAGGCATGCGCGAGCTCGTTGTTTTCACGTGGAAATATTTCCTGGATCACCCGGAATTCCTAGGCATCCTCAGCACCGAAAATCTTCACAAGGCACGCTTCCTCAAGCGGTCTGCGCGGATTTTCGAACTGCATTCGCCGTTGGTTGCGGAGATTTCCGGCCTGCTTGATCGGGGTGCGGCCGCGGGTGCTTTCCGTTCGGGTTGCGACCCCGTGAAGATCTACATGAGCATCGCTGCGTTGGGCTCGTTCTTCCTCACCAACCGTTGGACGCTTTCGACAATTTTCCGGCGTAACCTTTCCGACAAGTCGGAAATCGACGCCTGGGGCGAGCATATCGTCGAGGTCATTTTCGCCTATCTGCGTCCTTAGAGCAATTCCAGGAAAAGTGCGCAGCGGTTTTCCGTCCGGAATTGCAAATAACCGAAAAATGGAGCGGTTCTCGGCTTTGCTGAAAAGCTGAACCGCTCTAGGCGAAACGCACCGTCAAATTCGTTCAAATCATCCGAATTGCTGCTCTCGGCATCCATGATGGCCGTTGACAGCACGGCTTCGCCATGTCAGTTATGTAACTATATAGTTATTTATGGGAGGAAAAGACATGGCGACAAAGCCGATCGGTATCATCATGCACGGCATCACCGGCCGCATGGGCTACAATCAGCATCTGGTGCGTTCGATCCTGGCGATCCGGGATCAGGGCGGCGTCCTGCTGGCCAATGGCGACAGGTTGATGCCGGAGCCGGTGCTCGTCGGCCGCAATGCCGAAAAGATCGCGGAAATCGCCCGCAAGCATGGCGTCGCCAAGACCACCACCGATCTCGACAGCGCGCTTGCCGATCCCAACAACACGATCTTCTTCGATGCCGGCTCGACGCAGATGCGCGTCTCGCTGTTGGAACGAGCCATTGCCGCCGGCAAGCATGTGTATTGCGAAAAGCCGATTTCCGAGACGCTGGACGAAGCGCTTTCGGTCGCCGCTTCCGCCGAGCGCCGTGGCGTCAAGAACGGCGTGGTGCAGGACAAGCTGTTCCTTCCCGGCCTACGCAAGATCGCGATGCTGCGCGACAGCGGCTTCTTCGGCAAGATCCTCTCGGTGCGCGGCGAATTCGGCTACTGGGTCTTCGAAGGCGATTGGGGCGTGAAGGCGCAGCGCCCGTCGTGGAACTACCGCAAGGCCGAGGGCGGCGGCATGATCCTCGATATGCTGCCGCATTGGCGTTACGTGCTCGACAATCTGTTTGGCGAAGTCAAAGCGGTTTCCTGCTACGGCACGACCCACATTCCGAGCCGTGTCGACGAAAACGGCCGCACCTATAAGGCCGATGCCGATGACGCCGCCTATGCCACCTTCGAACTCGAAGGCGGTGTGGTCGCGCAGATCAATTCGTCCTGGGCTGTTCGCGTCCGTCGCGATGATCTCGTCACCTTCCAGGTCGATGGCACGCATGGTTCGGCAGTTGCCGGACTGATGCGGTGCTTCACGCAGCATCGCGTCAATACGCCGAAGCCTGTCTGGAACCCCGATCAGCCGCAGACCATCGATTTCTACAATACCTGGGACGAAGTTCCGGACACCCAGGTCTTCGACAACGGCTTCAAGGCGCAGTGGGAGGATTTCCTGCGGCATGTCGCCGACGACACGCCTTGGAAATTCACCTTGCGCGAAGGCGCCAAGGGCGTTCAGCTTGCCGAGCTCGCGCAACAGAGCTGGGCTGAGCGCCGCTGGATCGACGTTCCCTCGCTGTCTGCCCGCTAAGAGGTGCCGAACTCATGAGCAAGACGCTTCGTTTACCGACAGCCGACGGCAGGGTTGCCGATTTCACCGTCGTCAATTCGCCGCTTTCGCCACCGGAACGCCCTGCGGACGGACACCGTTTCAATCGTGTCGCCTACGCGGCTGCCCACGTCGTCGTCGATCCCCTGGCCGACAACGATCCCTGGCTTGACCGCAACATCGATTGGGAGCGGACAATCGCCTACCGCGAATATCTCTGGGATCTCGGCTTCGGTGTCGCCGAAGCCATGGATACGGCACAGCGTGGCATGGGTCTCGATTGGACCGGTGCCAAGGAGCTGATTACGCATGCGCAGTCCGCCGCCCGCAATCGCTCCGACTCGCTGATCGCCTATGGCGCCGGTACCGATCATCTCGCGCCCGGCCCCGGCGTCACGATCGACGAGGTCATCCGGGCTTACGAGGAACAGGTCGCCTTCGTCGAAGGCCAGGGCGGCCGCATTATCCTGATGGCGAGCCGTGCCCTTGCAGCGGCGGCGAAGAGCCCCGACGATTATATCCGCGTCTACAATCGCATTCTCGGCCAGGTGAAACAGCCGGTCATCATTCACTGGCTCGGCTCGATGTTCGATCCGGCGCTTGCCGGCTATTGGGGATCGTCCGACGATCTCGTCGCCATGGAGACGGCTGTCGCGATCATCAACGACAACGCCGCCAAGGTGGATGGGGTTAAGATCTCGCTGCTGTCGGCGGAAAAAGAAATCGTTATGCGCCGCCGCCTCGACCCCAAGGTCAAGATGTATACGGGCGACGATTTCAACTACGCCGAACTGATCGCCGGCGACGCGCAGGGTTATTCGCATGCGTTGCTCGGGATTTTCGATGCCATCGCCCCTGCCGCGAGCGCTGCCCTGTCGAAACTTGCCGAGAACGATCTCGATGCGTTTCATCAGATGCTGGCGCCGACGGTTCCGTTGTCGCGTCACATCTTCAAGGCGCCGACGCGCTTCTACAAGACCGGCGTAGTGTTTCTCGCCTATCTCAACGGCTTCCAGAATCATTTCCAGATGCTTGGCGGCCAGCAGAGCACGCGATCCGTGGTGCATCTGGCGGAGCTTTTCCGTTTGGCCGATACGGCGCGCGTCCTGCGCGATCCCGATCTCGCCGTCAGGCGCATGAAGACGATCCTGGCGACGGTCGGTATCGACTAGAACAATTCCGGGATGCCGCGCGGCGGTGTCCCGGTGTTGAGCAAATATCGGATCTGGGAGGATTAAAGAGTGGCTATCGAAGGCCTTTCCATCAATCTCGCGACCGTGCGGCAGCAATATGATTTCCGCCAGGCGGTCGAGGCGTGCCTGAAGCAGGATATCACCGCGATTGCGCCCTGGCGCGATCAGGTGCATGCAATCGGCCTTTCTGAAGCGGCGCGGATCGTTGCCGACAACAAGCTCAAGGTGACCGGCCTCTGCCGCGGCGGGATGTTTCCGGCGGCCGATGCCGAAGGACGCGCAACGGCGATCGACGACAATAGGCGGGCAATCGACGAGGCCGCGGCTCTCAATGCCGATTGCCTGGTGCTCGTCGTCGGCGGCTTGCCCAAGGGTTCGAAGGATATCGGCCAGGCGCGCGACATGGTGGCCGAGGGTATCGCCGCGATCCTGCCGCATGCGCGTAGCTGTGGTATTCCGCTGGCAATCGAACCGTTGCACCCCATGTATGCCGCCGACCGCGCCTGCGTGAACACGCTAGAGCAGGCGCTCGACCTATGCGACGTGCTCGGCGATGGCATCGGCGTTGCGGTCGACGTCTATCACGTCTGGTGGGATCCGAAGTTGTACGAACAGATCGCCCGAGCCGGTGCCGGTGGGCACATATTGGCGCATCACATCTGCGACTGGCTGGTACCGACTAAGGATCTGCTGTTGGATCGCGGCATGATGGGCGACGGCGTCATCGATCTGAAGCGCATTCGCGCGGCCGTCGAGAAAGCGGGCTTTTTCGGCCCGCAGGAAGTCGAAATCTTCTCGGAAGCGAACTGGTGGAAAAGGCCGGGCGAGGAGGTCCTCTCCACCTGCATCGATCGTTTCCGGACTGTTTGCTGAACCCAAAGTTATTGTCTGGAGGAGACGAAAATGAGCTTTCAATCCTATAATCCGACGACCGGGGCGCTGATCGGCACCTATGAGGAACATACGGACGCCGAGATCGAGCGCCTGTTGCAGCAATCGCATGACACATGGAAGAGCTGGTCGAAGACGCCGCTTGATGAGCGGACCGCTTTCTTGCTCCGGCTCGCGGACCTGCTTGAAAACCGCGCCGAAGAATACGGCGCACTGATCGTTTCGGAGATGGGGAAACCGCTCGCCGAAGCCGTCGGGGAAGTGAAGAAATCCGCCTTCGGCGCCCGGCATTTCGCAAGCGACGGCCCGGCCTATATCGCTGACGAGGCGATCCCGGGCACGCCCGGC
>JAGWJK010000345.1 GCA_028865845.1 Rhizobiaceae bacterium | reverse complement strand
CCTGCGAAAGTTCCTCTATCGTTGCCGCATCCAGTTTGCGGATACGCGCGGCAAGCCGGTTGACTAGAGCTGTATATTCCGGCGCAAGACCCGATGTATCGATCACTACGCGAGGGTCGGAAAAGCGCGCTAAAAGGAACAAATCCTCAGCTTCATCCCAGATGATGTTGAAGTATCCGGCGATGCGCTGCAAGAGATCGAAAGTCGGCGTGCCGCGTTTTCCGTGTTCCAAGGCGGATAAGTAAGCCGGAGTCACATTCAGTGCCGCCGCCATCTGCTTCTGCGAAACGCCCTTGCGTTCCCTGAGTTTGCGCACAGCCTCGCCGAAAGGAGTCACGGCCGTTCTCCTTTGGGACGCGACAGGCGGATATAGAGGGCGCCGTCGCCGCCGTGATGCTGAGCCGCCGTCTCATAAGACGAAATGAGGAAGCGGAATTCCGGCTTCGAGAACCATATCGGCACTGCGCGCTTCAGCGCGCCTTCGCTGCCCATCGAGCTGCCCTTGCCGGTGATGACGAGGACGTGGCGGAGGCCGCGTTCATGGGCGCGCAGCAGGAAGTCAAGGAGCATGACATGTGCTTCGCTCTGGATCAGACCGTGCAGGTCGATCCGCGCCTCCAGCGCAAGCCGACCCTTGGCGATCTTCCGCTTCACCGGTCTTTCCAGCGGCTGATGCCTGCCGGAGGGTTGTTTCTGCGGCGGCGGAGGCGTCTGCGGATCGGCGGAAACGGAAGCGGCGGCAATTTTTGCCTTTTCGGCACGCGCGATTTCTTCCGCCTGCTGCTCTTCGGCCAGCACCGCATCGAAAGCGGCGATATCGGCAAGGCGCTCCGGCATCGGGCGGGTGCTCTTCGCCACCTTGCCCCACAAAACGCGCTCGTCGTTGCTCAGCTTCCTTTCCCTGGCCATCAGCCGAACCTCTGAGCTGCCGCCTTTGGGATGAGGATATAGAAATCGGCGTCGTGACGCACCGTGCCGGCAAGCTCGCCCGCATCATAGCCGGAGCCGGTAAAGATATCGCCACGCGCCGGCCCGACGATCGCCGAGCCGGTATCGAGCGCCAGCAACAGCCGCCCGAAGGGCCGGCCGTCGTCGAGATGCGTGAGGCGTTCCGATGCGATGAAGAACGGAAAGCCGAAGGTGTGGATCAGCCGGTCGACGGCAAGCGAACGACCCGCGACCAAGGGAACCTTTGCCGCTGCGATCGGGCCGAGCGACGGATCGGCGACGTCTGCCTCGCGAAAGAAGATATAGGACCTGTTATGCGACAGGACCTCATCGACCTCATCCGGATGGGCATAGAGCCAGTCGCGGATGCTCTGCATCGAGATGGTTGCCCGGTCGAGCAGGCCGCGATCAATCAACAGCCGTCCCACCGCGGAAAAAGGATGGCCGGCCTTGGCGGCATAGGTGATGCGCCCCATGCGTCCATCGGAATAACGCAGCCGCGCGGCACCCTGGACATGCACGAAGAAGACATCGACCTTGGATTTCGCCCAGGCGATCTCCAGGCCCTTGCCTTCGAGGTAACCGCGATCGATCTCCCCGCGATCCGGATAGGCCGAGATCACACCATCACTCAGGCGCCCGAACATATAGGACTGATCGAGCGACGCCGGCCGGTTGCCGTCATCGAGATCGATCAGATCGTCCGGCCGCCGATAGAACGGATAGCGATAGACCTCGTCCGGCGTGTCAGAGACCTCGATCTCAGGCTCGAAAAAGGCGGTGACGAAACCGCTGTTACCGTCGGTCCGGCGGATGAAGAAAGGTCGGCAGCGCTCCTCGAAGAAGGCGCGGGCCTCGGCCGCACTTGCAGGCTGATACCCTTCCGCGTCATCGAGGAGGGTCAACAGATCCTCCGCGGTCAGACCGGCAATGCCGGTGCGGTACGGCTTCACGCCGCGGATATAGTTGCGACAGTCCTTCATAGCGCGAAAAAGGCTGGAAGGGTCATCACCCTTCCAGCCCTTCAGATCGGCGAAGGTTGCCGGCTCCAGCCTGAAATCCTGAGATGCGCTCGTCATTGTTCGGATTCGGTCGCCACAAGTTTCCAGTTCGGGTCGCGCGATCGGCTGTCTCGCGAGAAGGTCCAGAGATCACTGACCTCGGCAACCGTCTCGGCATCACCATCGATCAGCGTGCCCGCCTTGTCGTAGGTCGCAGAAATCATCTGGCTGACGATGCGCATGGTGACGAAAGCCTCGGACCCCTTCATTTCGGCATTGAGGATATCAGCCTTGTCGATGCCGACGAAGCTCGACTTAACCTTCTCACCCTTGGCTTCGCGCTCGGTGATGGCAGCATCGAAGCCTTCATAGACTTCGCGCGACAACAGGCCCTTGAGCGTCTTGCGGTCGCCTTCGGCAAAGGCCATGACGATCATCTCATAGGCGGCGCGGGCGCCATTGACGAATTCCTTCGGATTGAAGGAGGCATCGGCCTTGCTCAATTCGCGCAGGGAATCATTAAGCGGCGTGCCGGCAGCCGTGAAGGCGTCGATGGCGGCGAAACGGTTTTCGTCCTCGATCACATCGCGGCGCGGCAGGGTGACGACCTTGCCGGCATCCGGCGCATTCGGTCCGGGCGTTGATTCGGACGAGCCATAGAGATCGCGCGGCGGCTTCTCATTTCCCGTGCGGCGGCCAAGGACGCTGCGAAGCTGAAAGAAAATCAGCACCGCCGCCACCAGGAAAAAGATCGTCACAAAGTCGTTTGCACCCATCTCGTGTCGGAACCGCCGTTAAAATTAAGAGTTTCAACACCCATATAGTCCGCATCCATCCATCATTCAAATAGCGGACCGGTATCTTTATTGCGCGTGATGAACTAACGCTTGAGCACGATCTCGAAAAAGAGTGAAGCGGTTTTCGAGCGGGATCATGCTAAATTCAGAGACATTCGCTCCCAGGACACGTCATCATGCGCCTATCCATCGTTCCCGTCCTCGTCTTTCTGATGCCGCTCGCCGAGATTGCTGGCTTCGTCATCGTCGGCAAGATTGTCGGCGTCTGGGCGACATTGGCATTGGTCGTCCTCAGCGTCGTGGTCGGGGCAGCACTTCTCCGTATCCAGGGGATCGGAGTCCTGCAGCGGATTTCGGCTGAGAGCCGCAACGGCGGCGATCCAGGCCGCGAGATGGTGCACGGCGCCATGATCGTGGTTGCGGCTTTCCTGCTGATGCTGCCCGGTTTCATTTCCGACATCATCGGCCTTCTGCTGTTTATTCCCGCCGTTCGCGATCTTGCCTGGCAGGTCCTGCGCAAGCGCATCGTCGTCCTCGGTGCGTCCGGCGCATTCCGGCGCGGACCGGGACAGGCGCCGGGATCGAATGCAGGCCCTGGTCCTCGCCCCCGCTCGAGCGGGCCCGGCAATGTGGTCGACCTTGACGATACGGACTTCCACCGCGAGCCTAATCGCAACTCACCCTGGTCAGACCAGAAGCGCCTGGAAGAATAGGCCGACGGGGCCAAAGATGGTCCCGTCCTCAAGGGTTGTAAGCCCCTATTCGAAATGGTAGATGGCGACACCCATAGACTCCAGAGGAAACCTCCATGGCCACCGACACCAGCAACGGCACAGCCAGCCCGAACCTTTCCATCCTTGCGCAGTACACCAAGGATCTCTCCTTCGAAAATCCTGGCGCGCCGCGTTCGCTGCAGGCCCGCGAGAATGCGCCTGACATCAACATCAATGTCAACGTCAATGCCAATCCGCTGTCGGAATCCGATTTCGACGTCGTGTTGACGCTGAATGCCGAAGCCAAGGATGGCGACCGCGTTCTCTTCCACACCGAGCTGGTTTATGGCGGCGTTTTCCGCGTCACCGGTTTCCCGCAGGAACACATGCTGCCGCTGCTCTTCATCGAGTGCCCGCGCCTGCTCTTCCCATTCGCCCGCCAGATCATCGCCGACGTCACCCGCAATGGCGGCTTCCCGCCGCTGATGATCGACCCGATCGATTTCGCGCAGATGTTCACGCAGCGCGTTGCCGAAGAACAGGCCCGCGCCCAGGTCGACGTACTGCCGAACTAAGTCTTCGATCGATCCTTTCGACGAAAATGAAAATGCCCGGACATCGATCCGGGCATTTTCTTTAAGCGGCATATTCTTTTTTCAATGTGGGATAGCCCGTCAGTTCGACGTGCCGTATTTCGACCAGATGCCCTTTTCGCCGAGCTTGGCGACCAGCGCGGCATGAGCGTCGCGCTCGACCTGGGTAAGCCTCTCCGGCAGCGGTGCCGGGCGAACGAAGATATCCGCGACGACCTCTTCGACATCATCGATCTGACGCGAACGGGACGACGAACCGGCCATGCTGCCGAGACCCAGCGCCGTCTGCCGGCCGCCGATCATCTCGATATAGACTTCGGCCAACAGCTCGGAGTCGAGCAATGCGCCGTGCTTTGTGCGGTGAGAATTGTCGATGCCGTAGCGCCGGCAAAGGGCATCGAGCGAATTTGGTCCCATTGGATGCTTGCGCCGCGCCATGGCCAGCGTGTCGATCACCATGTCGGGCAGGATCGGCGGCCGGGTCAGACGGGCGAACTCGGCATTGACGAAGCCCATGTCGAAGGTGGCGTTGTGAGCGATCCACTTGGCATCGCCGAAGAATTCGAGGATCTGATCGGCGACGTCAGCGAAAGACGGCTTGTCCTTCAGGAATTCATCGGTAATGCCGTGAATGGCAAGCGCGTCCGGATGAACCTTGCGATCACCGGGATTGACGAACAGGTGCAGCGTCTTTCCGGTCGGGAAATGATTGAAGAGCTCGATGCCGCCAATTTCGATGATGCGATCGGCGCGGTTGTCGAGGCCGGTGGTTTCCGTATCGAAAATGATTTCGCGCATATCAGGCCTTTCCGCCTAGAGGTCCATTGCCCAGCGGCTGGTGCCGGAGGTCCGCAATGATCTCGCCAACTCGTTCCTTTGCCGCTTCGATGCTGCGGCTGGTGTCGATGATATAGTCAGCCCTCGCCCGCTTTTCCGCATCCGGCGTCTGGCGGGAGAGAATCATATTGAATTTTTCCTCCGTCATGCCCGGCCGGGCAAGCACCCTCTCTCGTTGAATCTGTGGATCGCAGCTGACGACGACGATCCTGTCGACCCTTTCATCGGCTCCGGTCTCGAAGAGCAAAGGGATGTCGAGCACGACGATGTCTGCCCCGGCCGCGCGATTTCGATCCAGGAACACCTGTTCGCGTTGCCGCACCAGCGGATGCACGATAGCTTCCAGCTGCTTGAAGCCCGCGGGATCGGCGGCAAGCTGCCGTCCAAGCTCCTGCCTGTCGACCGCTCCATCCTTCGTCGATCCGGGAAACACCGTTTCCACCAGCGGCACGGCCTCGCCACGATAGAGATCATGCACGACCGCATCGGCATCATTGACCGGGATACCGGCTTCGGCAAACAGCTTTGCCGACGTCGATTTTCCCATGCCGATCGATCCGGTGAGGCCGACGCGGATCATCAGTGCCTGTCCATATCGGCGATGATCAGGGCGCGCAGCTCCGCGTCAACGACGGGGCGTTTGCCGAACCACTTCTCGAAACCCGGCACCGCCTGATGCAGCAGCATGCCGAGACCGTCGACAATGGCGAAGCCCTGCTCTTCGGCCTGGGCAAGCAGCGGCGTCTTCAGCGGCACGTAGACGATATCGGTCACAACAGCATTTTTCCCGAGCGGCGAGAAATCG
>JAGWJK010000344.1 GCA_028865845.1 Rhizobiaceae bacterium | reverse complement strand
GACAGCGACATCGGTGGTCGTGCCGCCAATATCGGAAACGACAGCCTCGTCGAGACCGGTCAGATAACGCGCGCCGACAAGGCTCGCCGCCGGACCGGACAGGATGGTCTCGATAGGACGGAGTTTCGCCTCGGCAGCCGAAATCAGCGCGCCGTCGCCACGCACCACCATCATCGGCGCCGCAATACCGCGCGCAGCGAGGAAACTCTCGCAGGCACCGACCAGCCGGTCGATCATCGAGACGAGGCGCGCATTGAGCAGCGTCGTCAGCGCCCGCCGCGGGCCGCCTAGCTTCGAGGAAAGTTCATGGCTGCATGTGACCGGCAGGTGCGACAGGGCGCGGATGTGATCGCGGACGCGGATCTCGTGAGCCGGATTCCGAACGGCGAAATAGCCGGCAATGGCAAAGGAGGAGACGGTGCCGGCGAGCGCCGGCAGCGCTTCTTCCAACGCGGCGAGATCGAGCGGGTTCTCGCTGCCGTGGACGTCGTGACCGCCGGAGATGAAAAGCACGGGATCGCCGCCGAGCGCTTCCGCCAGGCCGTCGCGCTTGAGGTCATCCGGGCCAAAGCCGATCATCACGAGGCCGGCCCTGCCGCCCTGTCCTTCGACCAGCGCGTTGGTCGCAAGCGTCGTCGACAGCGACACCAATCCGATCGCCGATACCGGAACGTTCGCCTTGGCAATCACCGCGTCGACGGCGCCGGCAATGCCGATAGCCAGGTCGTACCGGGTGGTCAGCGCCTTGGCCTTGGCGACGACGCCGTCGATTTCATGGAAGAGAACGGCATCGGTGTAGGTTCCACCCGTATCGATGCCGAGGAGGAAATGAGAAGTCACGCTGATATCAGGTCCTTGGAATGGCAGGTGAGCCGTTATTGCACCCTTCACGCTCGTACGGCTAGCCACGAAGCGGCAAAAACCGTCCCTACCGCTTCGTGACCCGCATCGGCAGGCCGCCCTGCGGCTGGGTCGTCAGCTTCTGCACCGGCCACGGATTGGTCTCGGCAGTGAGGTCGAAGCGGTAGCGGCGCATCAGCACGGCAAGCGCTATGACGGCCTCCTGCAGCGCAAAGGTCGCGCCGATGCAGACGCGGGGGCCGGCGCCGAACGGCAGATACTGGAAACGGTTGATCCTGCCACGATTCTCCGGAAGAAACCGCTCGGGCATGAAGGCGCGCGGCTTGTCCCAATAGAGTTCGTGACGATGCAACGTCCACGGCATGATGAGCACGGTGATATCGGCCGGGATCTCGACGCGCTCGCCGCTCGGGCTTGTCCATTCGTCATCGGCAATCGAGGCGCGATTGATCGACGGTGCCGGCGGATAGAGGCGCATCGCCTCCTCGAAGGCGGCACGGACATTCGGCATCAGATCGAGCCAGGCGACCGGATCGGCGCCCGAAGTCAGCGCCGCATCGATTTCGGCTTCCATCGCCTCGCGAACATGCGGCGTATTGGCGACGCAGAACAATGTCCAGGCCAGCGCCCGCGCCGTCGTCTCGTGGCCGGCGCCGATGAAAGTGAGGATATTGTCCTCGATCTCCTCCATGGTCAGGCCGTCGGGGCCGGCCTTTTCCAGAAGCAGCGTCAGGAAATCGTCCGGTGCCGACGCACGGTCCCTGCGCATTTTTTCAAGGCGCAGGTTCATGGTGTTTCGAACAAGGGAGCGGAACTTGTCGAGCACCTTCTGGCCGCCGATGCGGGTAACGCGCGGCACCCAGCCAGGCGCCCGCAGCAGATCCATGGGATCGACGCGACCCATGCGGTGCAGCAACTGGTTGACGTCGTCGGCGAAATGGCCGCTTTCGGTGACGATCTCGCCGGAAAACAGGGTCTCAGCGAGGATCGCGAAGGTCATTTCGGTCATGTCGATGGCGATATCGAAGACCTTGCCTTCGCTGCCGACCACTTCGTATTTGCGGGCATAATCCTCGCTCTGCGCCAGCATCTGGCCGGCGAAGCCCTGGGCATGCCGCGGGGTGAAAACCGGAGCGACGGCCTTGCGGCCGCGCTTCCAGACCGGGCCTTCGGCAGTGAGCAGTCCATCACGCAGGATCGGGCGCAATACCAGCTGCCGGATGACGGACATGCGATAGTTGGAAGCGTTATCGACCAGCACATGCTTGATCAGGCCGGGATCGTTGACGATCAGGGTGCGTTCCCTGAAGAACTTCGTCATGATCCACGGCAGCGTATAGGAAGGTTCGCCCCAGAGCTCGAGCGGATTGCGCAGGATGGTGCGGATGATCGTCAGCCGCGAGGGCGGAACCGTGCGCGGCATCGGAGCCGGCGGCGAGAAGGGCTCGGGGACCATATCCATCTGCAAGCCTCTCCCGGGAACCGGTATGATCCCCAAAGCGCGACGCGACTTTTCGATGAGATCAGGCCAAATCACATATCCGGAACACGATGGCGATTCGAAGATCGAACCGCCGCTTCCGGGTATTCGCGATCGACCTTAGAGCAGCGATTTCAGATCGTCCAGCTTGTCGTTGATCAGCCAGCCATAGTAGTTTTCTTCCGGCCAGACAGGCTGTCCGGCACCCCGGTTTTTGGCAGCAAGGGCTGCTGCCCGCTGCCGGGAATTGCCGACATTGTAAAGGGTTGCGGTGATGCCCGGATTGCCGGAAATATCCATGTCGGCGATCGAGCGATAGTCGTCGATCGACTTGCGGATCGAGGCGGCGACGAAGGCAAGCGACAGATCCGGATCCATGATCGCCTTGTAGACACCGCCGGCGTCCTTTTCGTCCAGCTTCGGAATGCCCGAGGTGCTGCTGACGAGATCGGAAAGCTCAAGCGCCGTCAGCGGATTGACCTGGCCGAGGCCAAAGGTCTGGCCGGCATAGAACGGCTGGAAGAAGACGGCGCTGAAACGGTTGTCCGGGAAGGACTTGCCGTCAACCTTCTTGCCCTGGAAATCATTTTCCCAGACATCGTCGCGGCAGATCCAGAGGCTGTAGGAGTCATGCTTGCTCTTGCAGGCATCGAATTGCGGACGGGCGATGAAATCGTCGATGCTTTCACCATCATAGGCAAAGCGGAAGCTCTGCCCCGCATAGGAAGCCGCCTTGACGTAATAGGACTGCAGGCCGTCATAGGCATCGACATTATAGGTATGCTCGCCGACCAGGGCGCCGATGATATGGATGGGATCGATGCCATAGGCGCGCGCCGTCGATTTGATCTTCGACATCAGCTTGGTGTCGGTCGCCAGCAACTCCCGTACCTTCTGGTACTTGCGGTCGAAGGTGGAGTTCGTGCCCTTGGTCCGGCGCACCGAGGCGCCAGGGATCGCCGGCTGCTCGGCGTTGCGGTTGCCCGGAGGCACCATGACCGCCGCATTCGCATAGGCCGGTAGCCACGAGAGGCTGACAATCGCCAGGAGAAGAGTGATCAGTATGCGTCGCACGGTGGCTGCCCTGTCAAAGTTTCATCCGGTGTTTCGATGCGGCTGCCTGACGGACAATCTTGGCAGAATAAAGCCACGCTGCACAAAGAAACAGGCCCCTAACTAAAAAGTTAACGGCCCGCTGTCGAGTGATTAATATTTCAAAATGCCGACGCCGGTGCCGGTGAATCGCGCTTTAAAGAATAAAGCGCGACAGGTCGGTGTTGGTAGCGAGATCGCCGACATGCTGGCGGACGTAATCGGCGTCGATCGTCACAGTCACGCCGGCACGGTCCGAGGCGTTGTAGGAGATTTCGTCCAGCACGCGCTCCATCACCGTCTGCAGGCGGCGGGCACCGATGTTTTCGACCGTCGAATTCAGATGCACGGCGACATCGGCGAGCGCGTCGATGGCGTCTGGCGTGAAATCGAGCATCAGGTTTTCGGTCTCCATCAAGGCCTTGTACTGGCGGATGAGGCTTGCCTGCGGCTCCGTCAGGATGCGGCGGAAATCTTCCTTGGTCAGCGGCTTCAGCTCGACGCGGATCGGCAGGCGGCCCTGCAGTTCCGGCAGCAGATCCGACGGCTTCGACACGTGGAAGGCGCCGGAGGCAATGAAGAGGATGTGGTCGGTCTTCACCGGACCGTATTTGGTCGAAACCGTCGTGCCTTCGACAAGCGGAAGCAGGTCGCGCTGCACGCCTTCGCGCGAAACGCCGGCCCCCATGCCGCCGTCGCGGGCGGCGATCTTGTCGATTTCGTCGAGGAAGACGATGCCGTCATTTTCGGCGGACGCCACGGCCTCGCGCTGGATGGCCTCGTTGTCAATCAGCTTGTCGGATTCGTCGCGGATCAGCTCCTTGTAGGAATCCTTCACCGTGGTGCGCACCTTCTTAGTGCGGCCGCCCATGGCCTTGCCGAACATTTCCGACAGGTTGAGCACACCGATGTTGGCGCCCGGCATGCCGGGGATTTCGAAGCCGGGCGTGCCGGTGCCGCTGTCGGCAACTTCGATTTCGATTTCCTTATCGTCGAGTTGGCCGTCACGCAGCTTCTTGCGGAAGCTGTCACGCGTTGCCGGCGATGCGGTCGAGCCCACCAGAGCGTCGAGCACGCGTTCCTCGGCGCTCATATGCGCCTTCGCCTGCACCTCGGCGCGCTTCTTTTCGCGCACCAGGCCGATACCGACCTCCACAAGATCGCGGACGATCTGCTCGACGTCGCGGCCGACATAGCCGACTTCGGTGAACTTGGTGGCTTCGACCTTGATGAACGGGGCGCCGGCGAGCTTGGCGAGGCGACGGGAGATTTCCGTCTTGCCGACGCCGGTCGGGCCGATCATCAGGATATTCTTCGGCATGACTTCGTCACGCAGGTCGGGTTCGAGCTGCTGGCGGCGCCAGCGGTTGCGCAGCGCAATCGCCACGGCGCGCTTGGCCTCATGCTGGCCGACAATGTAGCGGTCGAGTTCTGAAACGATCTCGCGGGGAGAAAAAGTAGTCATTTCGTGTGTTTCCCGTCAGGGCTGGATACATTCAAGATGGGGAATTCAGTCGTCGGAGTCGAGCGTTTCGACCACCACATTGTGGTTGGTATAGACGCAGATGTCGGCGGCGATATCGAGCGCGCGGCGGGCGACATCCTCGGCGGACTTGTCGCTGTCCATCAGCGCACGGGCAGCCGCGAACGCGTAGTTGCCGCCGGAGCCGATCGCCATGGCGCCGTGTTCGGGCTCAAGCACGTCACCGTTGCCGGTCACGGCGAGCGTCACGTGCTTGTCGGCGACGAGCATCATCGCTTCGAGATTGCGCAGGTATTTGTCGGTGCGCCAGTCCTTGGCGAGCTCGACGGCAGCGCGCATCAGCTGCCCAGGATATTGTTCCAGCTTCTTCTCAAGCCGTTCGAGGAGCGTGAAAGCATCTGCAGTCGCGCCTGCGAAGCCGGCGATCACCTCGCCCTTGCCGATGCGGCGCACCTTGCGGGCATTGCCCTTCATGACGGTCTGGCCAAGGCTGACCTGGCCATCACCCGCCATCACCACCTTGCCGCCTTTTCTAATCGTAACAATTGTCGTCATGTAACACCTGTTTGCCCCCATTCTGGCGGGCTTTCTGCCGGGCCGCGTTTCGGCCCCGTCGAGACCTATGTAAGAGGGCTTTCGACGATTGCAAATGGTTGTTCATTCAGAGTCGCTTAGACAAGTCGGCTAAAGATGTCGAAGCGTGCGTAACTTCTGGATATTTCCCTATCTGCCTGATAAGGAACGGCCGTCAATCCGATGGAGCAGACCATGGCAGAGACCGCAG
>JAGWJK010000343.1 GCA_028865845.1 Rhizobiaceae bacterium | reverse complement strand
GGACGCACTTGTCGACATTGCGCAGAAGACCGGCGACCTGAAAGAAAAAGTCGATTGGCGCGACTATGTCGACCAGAGTTTTCTTCCCCAGGATCTCCAGCGAAAGTTGAAGTAGCCTGAGGGACGATATATCCTGAAGGGATTGGGAACGCAAAATCACCGCTGCGACAATCATCAATGATCGCAGCGGTTTAGCAGGGTACATAGTGTCTTGACATCAGCCGGTCTGAAACTGCTGCATTCTCCGTCGAAAGATGGGTTGCTGGGCGACAAAATCAATTTGCACCGTCTCGCGATCTTTGTTTCGGTTGCGGAAACCGGGAGCATGAGTGCTGCGGCAGAGCAGCTCGGCCTTTCTCAACCTGCCATTTCGCAGGCGATTGCCAAGCTCGAGGAAGCAAGCGGGATCGATCTGTTCGACCGGTCGATCCGGCCGCCTGTCCTGACTTTGCGGGGCGCGACCTTCTACAAGCATGCATCGGATGTCGTCGAAAGCATTCGCCGGCTCCAGAGCGGACTCCGTCTCGATAAAGATGTACAATTGCCCATCCTGCGTGTCGGCATGCTCAACAGCTTTGCAACGACTCTCGGTCCGTTCATCATCAAGAGCCTTCAGGAAACGGCGGTGCAATGGTTCGTCGACACCGGCTACGAGGCGTCGCGGATGATCGCGCTTCTCGACCGGCGCTGCGATTTCATCATTACCGCCGATGAGGCAACGCCACCGCCAGGCTTGATCGCCCTGCCGCTTTTTTCCGAGTCATACCGCATCATTCTGCCGACCGAGCCCGCACCGGGGAGTAAGTCGGTGCTTGAGCGCATCGCCGGTATGAGCATGATCCGCTTTGGCCGCGATCCTCATATGCTGTCGCGCATCGACCACTGGCTGGCTGCTGCCGGCGTGGAGACGACGGCGCGCTATCACCTCGATACGGTCGAGGGAGCGGCGCAGATGGTCGCATCAGGCCTTGGCTGGAGCCTCCTGCCGCCGCTTGCATTTTTCCGCCTGGTTGAGCGTGGAGACAAAATTGCGTCGTTCCGCTTTCCCGGTGTACCGATCCGCCGCACGATTTCGGTTGTCGCAAGAGAGGACGAAGGCGCGCCGATCGCAAGACAGATTCAAAAAGCAGCACTTCAGTTGATCAACGATATCTTTCTTCCAAGCCTCAGCGCCCATGCTCCGGAGGCACTCGAAGATGTCGAGGTACATGCCTCCACGGAGGAGTAGATCGCTGCCCAACGTGGCGGCAGCACTTCCGATCTGCCGGCGACGTGCCGCATTGACTTGATGTCCTAGACCGTCGCTGGATCGCCATGTGTTTCGGTGCGTAGCCGGATACGGACGAGCTGTTTCACGCACATCGGGGGTGGTCGCTACAGGAGACTTTCGGTCAAGTTCTCCATCATAGGTATTTCCTCCCACTCGACATGGGGCGGAACTTCAGGCACGATAAGTTACTTGCACGCATGTAGCATCTGCATTCGCAAGATAGTCACTCGAAATCGCGTTCATAGCTCTTCTGCACTTATCTCACGATGAAGCGGAGTTCATGACGATGGCTGCATCTACACCTTCGCAAGACGTTACTGTTGCCGATCAGCTTCTCGACTATCTGGCTCTCGAGCATGCGACGCTGATATTCGGCGTTCCTGGCGCCGGCATTGCGCATTTGCTGGAAAGGATCAAGGAACGATCCGAATTTACCTATGTCGTTTGCCGGCACGAGTCCGCCGCTGCCTATATGGCCGACGGCTATTACCGTGCAAGCGGCAAGCCTGGCGTCGTGCTGGTCACGAGCGGCCCCGGTGCCACCAATGCGCTGACCGGCACGATGAATGCGTATTTCGGCGGCTCCGCCGTCATCACGTTGACCGGCGAGGTACCACAGAATTTCCTTGGCCGAGGCTACCTTCAGGAAGGCACCGATTGCGGGCTCAACATTCGTGATATCTATGCCGCCGGCACGCGTTACAGCGCGGATATCGCCGCACCGGCCGGCGCACCGATCGTTATCGAACAGGCGCTCCGTGACATGTTGTCGATTCCGCGGCGTGCGGTGCGTCTGGGCATTTCCGACAGCGTCGCTTCGGCAAAAATCGATGACGAAGATCCCTATCAAATCGTGGCGCCGCGACCGCCTGCTTATCCCTCGAACTATCGTACCCTGCCAAGGGGGGCGTCGACAGACGACGTCCGGCGGGTGCTGGAAGTGCTGTCAACCGCGAAACGCCCGCTGATTCTGCTCGGCAACGGCTGCCGTGAGGCGGTACGGGATTCCATCACGGCCGACGCGCTTCGGGGCCTCGCGGAATGGTGGCAGGTTCCGGTCATGACGACATCGGACGGAAAGGGCATCTTTCCCGAGACGCATGATCTGTCGTTTCGTGCCTATGGGTTTGCCGGATGCCAATGGCCGCAATATTGGATGGTCGGGCAGGGAACTGCCGCCGCCCACGATGCGCTACTCGTCGTGGGCTCCTCGCTCGGCGAACTTGCGACCTATCGGTGGAACCCGATGCTGGTGCCGAACGGTCGGTTCATTCAGGTCGATATCGATCAGTCGATGATCGGACGCGGCTTTCCCATCACCGACGGGATCGTCGCGGAGGCCGGAGCTTTCATTCGAGCCCTGTGGGATCAGGCGCCGGCATGGCCGGGTGACCCAACGGTCGTCGCGGCGCGCAGGGCCGAGATCGCCGAAATCAAGAAAGAGCATTCGCCGTTTTCATCGCCTGACAGCTACATCTCGGAGGACGCTCCGTTGCAGCCTGCAGCGCTTTGTCGGACGCTCAATGAGCTGCTGCCGAACGATGCCTTCGTTTTCATCGACTGCGGCAATTGCGTCGGCTGGGGCCTGCATTCCCTTGTCATCGATCGTGGGCAGGAATTTCACAGCGCGCTGTCGATGGGACCGATGGGCTTTGGCGTCTGCGGGGTGATCGGCGCGAGGCTGGGACGGCCTGATCGCCTTGCCGTCGCCCTGGTCGGGGATGGAGCTTTCCTGATGCAGCTCGGTGAGCTCTCCACCGCTGCGGCGCACAAGGTGGGTGCCATCTGGGTCGTTTTGAAGGACGACGATCTGAAAATGGTAGCGCAGGGCATGGAAATGCTGTTTCCGAGCGATGGCAGCTTCGAGGAGGCCTACAGCCTTGGAACGACCAACTTCGTAAAGGTGGCGGAGGGTTTGGGTGCCGACGCGATCGACATCGGAAAGCCCGCCGACCTTCGAGAAGCATGGCCGAAGATCCTGGATGGCGCGCAGAGCGGACGACCGCAGGTGATCGTGGCGCATATCGACCCGACGGCCAAGCCTCCGTACTGGAGCCCGCCATATTGGCAAAAGAGGGTCGACTGAGGGAGGGGGAAATCATGGCTAAATTGCCTGATGTCGATGTTGCCATCGTGGGAGGCGGTATCGGCGGTATCTACACGGGCTGGCGGCTGCTGACATCGCGACTGAACGATTCCAGGCTCGCGGATTGGGAAACTGCCCGCGGAAAACTCAAGGTCTCGCTCTTCGAAGGAAGCGAGCGTATCGGCGGGCGGCTGCTTTCGGCGCGTTCGCCGCACATGCCGGACACGACCGCCGAGGTCGGCGGCATGCGCTATGTCGCCCCCGCGCAGACCCTCGTCACCGGCTTGGTCGAATGTGTGTTGAAACTGCCATGGCATGAGCAGGTCGTCGATCTTCCCGGTAATATCGCCTTCCTGCGCGGCAAGCTGCTGCGCACCAGCGACCTCGGGAATGCAGCAGCGTTGCCCTACTGGCTCGATCCGGCGGAAGCCGCATGGCTCGCTGCCGGAAAAGGGGGAAGTCCTGCGGGGTTGATCGGCCGCGTTCTCATGCACCAGATGCCTGACCTCATGAAGCATCTCAATGCGGGAACGTTGCGTCAATATCTTGAGACGGTGACGCTCGATGGGTTGCCATTGTGGCAGCATGGACTGTGGAATCTGCTTGCCAAGCACATGAGTGCCGACGGATATGCGGCGGCTCGTGCAACTGTCGGATACGACTGCCTCGGCGGAAATACCAACGCGCTTGATCTGACTGCCGAGTATTTCGATTTCACCCCCGGTGTCAGCTACCGCATGGTCAACGGCGGCTACGAGACGGTGCCGTGGGAACTGCAGAGCCGCTTCCAGGCCGCCGGCGGCGAGATCCAGTTTCAGCAATGGCTTGCCGGGTTCACCGGCGTCACGCTCGACGATGGTTCCGAGGGCATCAGGCTGCGATTCCAGGACGGCAGGACAATGACGGCGCGTGCCATTGTGCTCGCCATGCCGCGCCGCGCCATCGAATTGCTGGACCCCGAAGGCGAGGCCTTGGGTCCCGCGAATATCCAATTCCGGGAGGATCTTGCCTCTGTTTCTCCGATCCCGCTGTTCAAGTGCTTCCTGCTCTATCCGAACTGCTGGTGGCAGGATTCGGGCGTCAGTTCCGGCCGCTCGCTCACCGACATGCCCATTCGGCAGTGCTATTATTGGCCTGTCGGGCCGCAAGGCACGGCTATTCCGAAGCGGGACGACCCCGGCCTCGTCATGGTCTACGACGATCTCCTGAACGTCGGTTTCTGGGAAGGGCTGGATAAGCGAGCGGAGGTCCACAAGGCCGGCTTGCCGATGAGCTTGAGAAGTTTGGGGCATCATTGGCCGCTGTTCAAGCGAAAGGAGGCCGTGACGGCGGCCGGATCGGCTGATCCCTTCGCCAAGCGGCTTGCGGAGAATTGGACGCAGCATCCGGCCACCACACAGATGGTGAGTGAACTTCACCGCGAACTCAAGCAGATGCACGGCATCGATAACGCGCCGGACCCCATCGATGCTGCTTACATGGACTGGTCGCGCGATCCCTTCGGCGGCGGGGTCCATCTCTGGAACGTCAACGTCCGTTCGGATGTCATGCTTAAGCGTATGACGCAGCCGGTCGACAATTTCCCCTGCTATGTCTGCGGGGAGGCATATTCAACCAATCAGACATGGGCAGAGGGAGCCCTGCAGACGGCCGAGATCGTCCTACAACAGCGGCTGGGCGTGCCGAAAGGCGAGTGGCAAGATGGCTGAGAACGATATCGGCATCATCGGGCTGGGCTATCAGGTGCCAGCCATGATCCGGCTTAATGACGACCCCATCTTCGATGCGCTGAAAAAGAACAGTTCGCAAAAGGAGATATTGGCGCTGTTCCAAGGGTTCCAGAAGCGACACGTCTTGGGACCCGGCGAAACGCTGGTTTCGATCATGGCGGCAGCGGCGGAAAAGGCGATGATCGATGCGGGCGTGACGGCGGCCGATATCGATCTGCTTATCGGCTGCGCATCACTCAGCCAATATATTGTGCCGAGTGATCTCGGAGCGTTGCATGCGAGCCTTGGCCTGCCTGAGCGGGCCATGCCGCTGCCGCTCGGAAACGACTTTTCCAATTTCACGGAGTCGCTCGTCATTGCCGATGCCCTGCTCAAGGTCGGGCGCGTGAGGCGGGTTCTCGTGGTCGCCGGCGGCGACTGGACACGTGCCGTCGACTATAATCAGGGCGCGTCGGTGAGCGCGGGGGATGGCGCCGGCGCGGCCGTGCTGGGTGTTGCATCGGTCGGCGTGCGCTGGATCGTTTGCGATCAGCAGGCTCTGGTCAGATCCGATCTTTACGGTGCGATGTACGTCAGCGGTGATCCTATCGAGACAGACGGGCAGCCTGAGAACCAGGAA
>JAGWJK010000342.1 GCA_028865845.1 Rhizobiaceae bacterium | reverse complement strand
TCGGCTCCTCCGTCACGGGTGCGCTGGATGATTTCTTCCAGGCGCTCCTTGGTGACCCAGCCCATCGTGACGAGGTCGGTCAGCGGAATGCCAGCAACCGTGGAGTAACGGGCGAGCGGCACCATCGAGTCGCCGTGGCCGCCGAGAACGAAAGCGGTGACGTCTTCGACGGAAACGTTGAATTCCTTGGCGAGGAACAGGCGGAAGCGCGAGCTGTCGAGAACGCCGGCCATGCCGACGACCTTGTTGGTCGGGAGGCCCGAGAACTTCTGCAGGGCCCAGACCATCGCGTCGAGTGGGTTGGTGATGCAGATCACGAAAGCATTCGGGGCATACTTCTTGATGCCGGCGCCGACCTGTTCCATGACCTTGAGGTTGATGCCGAGCAGATCGTCGCGGCTCATGCCCGGCTTGCGGGGAACGCCGGCGGTGACGATGCAGACGTCAGCACCCTCGATCGCAGAGTAGTCGCTGGCGCCGGTGAGGTTGGCGTCGAAGCCTTCGACAGGCGAAGACTGGGCGATGTCGAGACCCTTGCCCTGAGGGATGCCGTCCGCGATGTCGAACAGGACGATGTCGCCCAGTTCCTTCAGGCCGGCGAGATGCGCCAGCGTGCCACCAATCATGCCAGAACCAATAAGTGCGATCTTGTTGCGCGCCATTTCGGTATATCCTTTGCGATCAAAATCCGTGGCGGGACGCCCGCAGAAGGCATCCACCATTGCCGCCAATCGCATAGACCCAAAGGCCTAAATTGGCAATTGATTATTTTGAGAGCAGCGATTTCAATCGGTTAGATCGAAAAATTCTTACGTAAACGTAAGATAATTTGTCACCGAAATGTTACTCGGCAGCACGTTTTCCGTGAGTCTGAGCGAGGTATTCGGCGCTGCGCATTTCGAAAAGACGCGATGAAGTGCGATCGAATTCAAAACCTTCCGTCCCGCGTTTTTCGACGAGAAGGTCTTCGGGCATCGCCTCGGCGGACACGTAGAGACGCACCGAATGATCGTATAACGTGTCGATCAGAATGATGAAACGCTTGGTCTGATTGCGCTTCTCCGGCCCCAGCTTCGGCACGCGATCGAGAAAGATCGTATCGAACCGTTCGGCGATCGCCAGGAAATCGGCAGCCCCGAGCGGCGCCTCGCAAAGATCGGCGAAGGAAAAACGCGCCAGCCGATCGGCCGCAAGCGGCACATGGATCGACCGTCCCTTCATCGGAATATCGAGCGGCTGCGCCTTGCGTCCATGCAAGGCCCGCATCCACGACGCATCCATCGCCATGCTCGTTCGATCGTCGATCGGCGTCAGGTAAACCGGCTGGCTATCCAGTTTCTCCATGCGATAGTCGATCGGCGAGTCCAGCGTGACGATATCGACGTGGCGCTTCAGGAGATCGATAAAAGGCAGGAAAAGGCCGCGATTGAGGCCATCGCGATAGAGATTGTCGGGCTCGACGTTGGAGGTCGCAACCAGCACGCAGCCCAGCGAAAACAGTTCGGAAAACAGGCGCGACAGGATCATAGCATCGGCGATGTCGGTGACGGAGAACTCGTCGAAACACAGCAATTCGGCCTGTTCGAACAAGTCGGCTGCCACCGGCGGCACGGGATCGGCGTGTTTCGTCTCGCCGTTCTTGAATTTCAGGCGGTGGGCGGCGATGCGATTGTGCACATCGGCCATGAATTCATGAAAATGGGCGCGGCGCTTGCGGCTGCACGGCGCCATGCCAAAGAACATGTCCATGAGCATGGTCTTGCCGCGTCCGACGCTGCCGTGGATATAGAGACCGCGGATGATCTTGGCCGGCTTCTTGCGGGCGGCAAACAGCCATCCGAGCGCGCTCGATTTCGTCGCGGGCCGCTTCTGTTTGAGACTGGAGAGTACGCGGTCGAGCGCCTTGGCCACATCCATCTGTGCCGAATCGACCTGGAGCGATCCGGATGCCGTCAGCGCCTTCAACTGTTCGCCGACGCTGATGGAATAGTCGGGCATGGGCTGCATGGCAAATTCCGCCTGTGCGAGGGAAAGCGGCCAGCCGGCCGCAATCCCTTATGAGTTTGATTATCGGCTGAGGGTCAGCGGCTGGCCGGAGGCGGTGGTGCCTTCGAAGCGCGCATCCGCCGTCTTGTAAAGCGAGCCGATCTGGGTGCCGTCACGGTTCTTGAGCAGAACCTGCTTGCCGGACACTTCCCAGGAGCCCATCGTCGTCAGCTCGCCGGCGCAACCGCGCGTACCGCCGCGCGAACCGCTGCCGAGATTGGTGAGCGTCAGGAACATATCGCAGCTCGCGCCGCCGTTGCTGACCTTCCAGCTGCCGACCATGGATTCCTTCGTCACATCCTGAGCGGACGCAGCCATCGCCTGTTGCTGCTGCTGTGCGGCCGGGTTCGGCGTGTTCGCCGGCGCCGCCGGAAACTGCGAAGCGTCGGCGCCGCCGGTGGTGGGCGGAAGCTGGCTGGACTGAACGGAAGGAACAGGCTGTGCCTGGAGTGGCGGAGGAGAATAATCGTCGTTGTATGCTGTGCGCTGGCAACCGGCAAGCGACAGACCTATCGCCGCAGCCGTCATTGCATATCTCAATTGCATCATCATACTCCTAATTGTCCACCACCGACATTTGCTAACTGGCGCCTAATTAAGTCGGAATTATCGTATTTCACCTTGGTTAATCAAGTCGCTACAGGCATAAATTGCCGAGCGCCATAGCCGGCCAAGAATCGGGTCGTTTCAAGGCATAAACCGGCGAACTTCATTCAGATGGACACTTCGGAGCCGTTTTATACGCCAACACCTGTTGCCGCGTCATGGCGGGACTTGGCGTGAAGGGCAGCACAACCAGGCGGCCGCGCAGATAAAAATTACGTGAGCCTGAGGCGGCGGTTCGGCCGGGCCGTTCCGCCGCGCTTGTTCTTTGTATGCGATCCCTGCGGGTATCGCAGGCGGTGTCGGCGGGTCAGACCCGCCGCTCGACCATCATCTTCTTGATTTCCGCAATCGCCTTGGCGGGATTGAGCCCCTTCGGGCAGGTCTGCGCGCAGTTCATGATCGTGTGGCAGCGATAAAGGCGGAAGGGATCCTCGAGATTGTCGAGGCGTTCGCCCTTTGCTTCGTCTCTGGAATCGATCAGCCAGCGATAGGCCTGCAGCAGCACGGCCGGGCCGAGGTAACGGTCGCCGTTCCACCAATAGCTCGGACAGGAGGTCGAGCAGCAGGCGCAAAGGATGCACTCGTAGAGGCCGTCGAGCTTCAGGCGATCCTCATGGCTCTGCTTCCATTCCTTGGCAGGCGGCGGCGAAACCGTCTTCAGCCAGGGCTCGATTGAGCGGTGCTGGGCATAGAAGTTCGTCAGGTCAGGCACGAGATCCTTGACGACAGGCATATGCGGCAGCGGATAGATCTTCACCGTGCCCTTGATCTCGTCCAAACCCTTGGTGCAGGCGAGCGTGTTGGTGCCGTCGATGTTCATCGCGCAGGAACCGCAGATGCCTTCGCGACAGGAACGGCGCAGCGTCAGCGTCGGGTCGATCTTGTTCTTGATGTAGAGCAGACCGTCGAGCACCATCGGGCCGCAATCGTCGACATCGATGTAGTAGGTGTCGATGCTCGGGTTCAGGCCATCGTCCGGGCTCCAGCGATAGACGCGAAACTCGCGTGTATTCTTGGCGCCCGCCGGCTTCGGCCAGACCTTGCCTTCGCGCATCTGAGAGTTCTTGGGGAGAGCGAGTTCAACCATGGTCAGTTCCTCTCAGATCAATAGACGCGAGCCTTCGGCTCGATCTTGTGCGGATCGATGCCTTCGGCAATGAGTTCGGTATGGACCGGGCGATAGTCGAGCTTGACATCGCCGGCGTCGTTGACCCAGGCGAGCGTGTGCTTGCGCCAGTTGTCATCGTCGCGGCCGCCGAACTTGCCTTCGGTATAGTCCTCGCGGGCATGCGAACCACGGCTTTCCTTGCGCGCCTCGGCGCCGTAGATCGTCGTGATGGCGTTGGCCATCAGGTTGTGCAGTTCCAGCGTTTCGACGAGGTCGGAGTTCCAGATCATCGAACGGTCGGTGACCTTGATGTCCTTGAGTTCGCCCCAGATTTCCGACAGGCGGCGGCAACCGGATTCCAGCGATTCCTGCGTGCGGAACACGGCTGCGTCTTCCTGCATGGCGCGCTGCATCTTCTCGCGAAGTGCTGCCGTCGGCGTTCCGCCGCTGGCATGGCGCAATCCGTCGAAGCGATCCATGATCTTGTCGCAGGCTGCGACGTTCAGCGCCGGAACCGGCCCGGCGCGGTCGATGACCTGGCCGGCGCGGATGGCGGCGGCGCGGCCGAAGACCACGAGGTCGATCAGCGAGTTCGAACCCAGACGGTTGGCGCCGTGCACCGATGCGCAACCGGCTTCGCCGACAGCCATCAGGCCCGGCAGAATACGTTCCGGATTGTTGCTATCGGCATTGAGCACTTCGCCCCAGTAGTTGGTTGGGATGCCGCCCATGTTGTAGTGGACGGTCGGCAGCACCGGGATCGGCTCGCGGGTAACGTCGACGCCGGCAAAGATACGCGCGCTCTCGGAGATGCCCGGCAGACGCTCGTGCAACACAGCCGGATCGAGATGGTCGAGATGCAGGAAGATGTGATCCTTGCTCTTGCCGACGCCGCGACCCTCGCGGATTTCCAGCGTCATGCAGCGCGAAACGACGTCGCGGGAGGCGAGGTCCTTCGCCGAGGGAGCGTAACGCTCCATGAAGCGCTCGCCTTCGGAGTTGACGAGATAGCCGCCTTCGCCGCGCGCACCTTCGGTGATCAGACAGCCGGAGCCGTAGATGCCGGTTGGGTGGAACTGCACGAATTCCATGTCCTGCAGCGGCAGACCGGCGCGTGCCACCATGCCGCCACCGTCGCCAGTGCAGGTATGGGCAGATGTCGCCGAGAAATAGGCGCGGCCGTAGCCGCCGGTCGCCAGCACCACCATCTTGGCGGCAAAGCGATGGATCGTGCCGTCGTCCAGGCACCAGGCGACGACGCCGGTACAGCGGCTGCCATCGTCGGACATGATCAGGTCGAGCGCGAAATATTCGATGAAGAATTCGGCGTTGTTGCGCAGCGACTGGCCGTAAAGCGTATGCAGGATCGCATGGCCGGTACGGTCGGCGGCAGCACAGGTGCGCTGTACCGGAGGACCTGCACCGTAGTTCTGCATGTGGCCGCCGAACGGACGCTGGTAGATCTTGCCTTCTTCGTTGCGCGAGAAGGGCACGCCATAATGCTCGAGCTCATAGACCGCCTTCGGCGCTTCCATGGTGAGATACTGCATGGCGTCGACGTCGCCGAGCCAGTCGGAACCCTTGACGGTGTCGTAGAGGTGCCACTGCCAGCTGTCGGGCGTCATGTTCTGCAGCGAAGCGGCGATGCCGCCCTGGGCTGCGACCGTGTGCGAACGCGTCGGGAAAACCTTGGTGATGCAGGCGGTGCGGAAGCCCTGTTCGGCCATCCCGAGGGTGGCGCGCAGACCGGCGCCGCCGGCGCCGACGACGATCACGTCATAGGAATGATCGACGTACCTGTAGGCCTTGCCATTCTGAGCAGGCCCATTCTGAGCGGATGAGTTCGGTGCCATGATGCAATTATCCTACGAACGCGATCTTCAGAATGGCGAAGAGACAGAGCCCCGCCACGAGGATCGCGAAGAATGTGTTGAGCATGAGAAGGACGATCTTGCCG
>JAGWJK010000341.1 GCA_028865845.1 Rhizobiaceae bacterium | reverse complement strand
TCCGCCATTTTGGGGAATGAATTTTATTCCTGCGGTTTCGAGCGCCCTTTGGATCGCGCTCAAGTTTGCAGTGGTTAGAGAAGGGCGCTCGTTCTCGACCTCTGCTCGGCTGACGGTAGCGACCCCAACCTTGGCAGCGTTAGCAAGATCTTTTGCACTCCAGCGAAGTAACGCTCGAGCCGCTCGAATTTGTGCTCCGGTGATTTCATCATCATCACGTGATTTCAAATTGATCACTTCAGTTATGTTTGCTATGGTCTCGATGCCTGAATCAATATTTGGGCGGCTGCACCCAATGTTGGCGCATTGGATGAAGCCTGACCACAACCTAGCTATTGGGAGCTCGGATCATGGCTGATTCTGAGAATAGCAGAACTGTGCCCGCAATCACGCATAGAAACATATTGCCGGCGGTCGAGAGGTTTCTGCTTGGATTGGCTACGGATCAAGAGGCCGCACGCGGGGAGGGTATCGACGCCACTCTAGCGGCCTGGAATGCCTGGTTGGCCTCCTATCGCGAGTTCGCCCGTCTTTGCTGCCTGCAGCAGCGGCTTGAAACCAACCTCCTCAATGCTGTCGGCCACCCCTATGTGGAAATCCGCCTTCCGTCCCGCGCGACACCAGCTGTCGCCTCAACAGAGGAAGAAATCGAAAGCTGGCTCCAGGGCGAAGAATTCGCCGATCAACGCCAGCGCGCCAAGCGAGACCTAGCGGCACGTCTCGAGAATTGGGATGCCGCCGACGAGTCGGTCGGCTTTAGCCGCGCGAAGGAGGCCGAGGCCGCCGCTGCAGATCACGAAAGCAGGCTCATCGCCGCACTGTGGTCCCTGCCGGCCGTCACCCTTCCGGCCGCGGCAGCCAAACTTCACGCCATCATTATGCACGGAGCCCCGAAGCTCGACGCAAGCGACTTTCCTTGGTTGCAGTTGCGCTCCGTGCTCATGGATATGCTGGAGATGTGCGCCGGTTCATCGGACCGGCTACCGCTCTCTGGAGCGGTGAAAACCGATGCCGCCGGACACAACCGTTCATCTATCCATCATCGTCGGCGGGGTTGACCGACTTCTGAGCTCGAGCAAGCAGATCGCGGTTGGAGGGCCCAGCCCTGAAGGCATGCTCCTTCCAGGAAAGCCGCTCTTCGCTTTCCAACTGTTTGAGGTTCCTCGCGAAAAATTCAGGGACTTTCATCGGCGACCTCGTTGCGTTTTGTAGAGTATTCCACTACAGAGTATACAATGCAAAATGCAGGTAAACCTGATCCGCAGAGTGAAGGCGACTTCGTTCTGCGGAAAGGGAAGCGTGCGCGATGAAGATGCTTCATCGCGGCAGGACTACACAAAAACCAAGGAGGGAACTTCGTAATGCCATCATTGAATCAATTCCGCTCGGCGACGCTCGCAGCAGCTCTTTCCGCTATAATCACGGCGGGATTTTTTGGGACTGCCGCCGCGGCGGAGGAATTGCGCATCGGCACGCAATACAAGCTCATGACGCTCGACCCGCAATATGCCGATCTCAGCGAGAACGACAGTCTCCTGTCGCAAATCTACGAGCGCCTCGTCTACCAGGATGAACACCTCAATCCGCAGCCTGGCCTTGCCGTTTCCTGGAGACGGTTGTCGCCGACGCAATGGGAATTCAAGCTGCGGGATAATGTCCGTTTTCACGACGGCTCACCATTTACCGCGCAGGATGTCATCTATTCGATCGAACGTGTCCGAGATTTTCTGAAAACGCCGAGCGGCGGCTTCCAATCCTATGTGCAGATGATCAAATCCGTCACCTCGCCGGATCCGCTGACCGTCGTTATCGAAACGACCGGCGAAGCACCGGCCCTGCCATTGTCGCTCACGTCCATCTTCATCATGCCGCATAAGGAGAAGGGCTTCGTGACGACCGACGAGCTCAATTCGGGAGCCGCACCCGTCGGAACAGGACCCTACAAGTTCCAGAGTTGGCAATCGGGCGAGGTCCTGAAACTCGTACGCAACGAAAATTACTGGGGTGGAATGCCGGCCTGGACGGCAGTGACGTTCCGCGTCATTGAAAGCCCTGCCGCTCGCGTTGCGGCGCTGACGACAGGTGACATTGACGTTGCGGATTATATCCCGGCGCGCGACGTCGACGGATTGAAGCAACGCGGTCTGCATGTCGAAAGCGCTGCCGCTGCGCGATCGAACTTTCTTCAATTCGACGTCGGCCGCGAGGACGCTCCGGGCCTGACCGACAAATCCGGTGCCCCGATCAAGAACCCGCTCCGGGACAAGCGCGTGCGCCAGGCACTGACCATGGCGACGGATCGTGACCTCATCGTTGACAGGATCCTGCTTGGATATGGAACGGCTGCAGCGCAGATCTTTCCAAGCGGTCTGCCCGGCACATCGAGCAAGCTGACAGTCACCCCACCGGATTACGATGGCGCAAAAAAGCTTCTGGCCGAAGCGGGCTTCCCGAACGGGTTCAACGTCGTCGTCGCTGGACCGACAGGGCGATATCCTGGCGATGGAGAATCGCTGCAGTCCATCGCACAAAACTGGGCACGGATCGGCGTCAGCGTTCAACCGGTCGTGGCTCCGTTTTCAGTTTTTGCCACGAAGCGCGCGAATGGTGACTATCCGATCTGGTACGGCGGCTGCTCGGGCGAGGCCGTAACGCTCTGCCTCGACGGCATGCTCGCATCCCCGGATACCAAACTGGGTATGGGGTCGCTCAATTACGGCAACTACAAGAACCCGGCATTCGACGGCATGCTGGCAAAGGCAGAGACGATCGACGAGGGCCCGCAGCGAAACGAAGCGCTTGCCCACGCCACCGAATTGGTGATGGCCGACTATCCGATGCTTCCGCTCTATCACTTCCACCTAATCGTTGGATACGGGCACAAGGTTTCGTCCTTCTCGGTGCACCCGCGCGGCTGGACCACGGCCATGCAGGCCGCTCCCGCGAAAGAGTGAGGTACCTTGATGATGACCGTTGTGCTGGGACGGCTGTTGCAAGCCATCCTTCTCCTCTTCGTCATGTCGTTGGTCGGGTTCCTCGGAATCCATGCCGTGGGCAACCCGGTCTACAACATCGTCAATATCGAAACCGCCACCGCGGAGGATATCCATAGGGCAACGATTGCCCTTGGACTCGACCGGCCCTTATGGCGGCAATACCTGCTCTTCATCCGCAACGTCGTCACCGGCAATTTCGGGACGTCTTATATCTATCACCTGCCGGCGTTCGGCTTGGTGATGAGCAAGCTGCCGGCCACGCTCGAACTTGCCTCGATCGCCATGGTGATTGCCGCCCCGCTCGGAACATTGCTTGGTCTGCTCGCCGGACGCCGGCAAGGCAGCCCGGTGGACCGGACCATTCTCAGGGCGAGCGTCGTTGCTCTGAGCATTCCTTCCTTCTGGCTAAGCATGGTGCTGATCCTGACCGGCGCCATTCTGACGGGATGGTTCCCATCCGGCGGCCGCGGGGAGACAGTCTCGGTGTTTGGCTTGGAATGGAGCTTCGTAACCCTCGACGGCCTAAGGCATCTCACGCTTCCTGCTTTGGCGCTCGCAATTCCCAACATAGCGCTGATCGCGCGACTTTCGCGATCCGGTACGATCGAGGTGGAGAGCCAGGATTTTACGCGGTTCTGCCGCGCAAAAGGCCTCTCATCCGGACGCATCCTGTTTCGTCATACGCTGCCGAACATCAGTGTTCCCATCGTCACCATCGTCGGCATGCAGTTCGGGGGAATGCTTGCGTTTGCCGTCGTTGTCGAAACGATCTTCGCCTGGCCCGGCGTCGGCAAACTGCTGATCGATTCAATCCAGCTTCTCGACCGCCCTGTCGTCATGGCGACGCTGACATTCGTCTCCGTCGCCTTCGTCGGGCTGAACGCACTCGTCGACCTCTCCTATGCCGTGCTCGACCCGCGCGTGCGTCTTTCAGCATGAAGGGAAGCTCCATGAAGGTGGAAACGATACGAGCATTGTGGAAGCGCCCCATAGGCTTCCGGATCAGTCTTTCGAGGCTTTCGCTTGCCGCATACATTCTGCTTGCGCTCGCAGCACCGCTGATCGCGCCGCAAAACCCCTACGACCCATTGCAGATCTACGCGTGGGAAGCCTCATCGCCGCCGGGAACGATCGGCAGTGGTGGCTTTATGTACCTGCTCGGGACTGACGGGCTCGGGCGAGACATGGCGAGCACCATCCTTTATGGTCTGCGCATCAGCCTTGTCGTTGCCTTAACGAGCAGCTCCGTTGCCGCCTTGATCGGCCTGACGGCCGGTGTGAGTGCGGCCTATTTCGGCAAATGGGTCGATGCCCTCATCATGCGGATCGTCGACCTTCAATTGAGCCTGCCGACGATCCTGGTTGCACTGATCGCGATCGTCACGCTCGGTCCGGGGATTGATCGTATCGTCCTTGCGATCATCATTGTGCAATGGGCGGTCTATGCGAGGGTCGTTCGCGGGGTGGCGCTGGCCGAAACCGGTAAGCCTTACCTCGATGCGGTCCGTCTGCTGCGCCTGCCGACGATTAGAACCATCCTCAGGCATCTGCTGCCGAACTGTATCGCTCCGGCGATCACGCTGATCCCGATCGAACTGGGGTCCGCCGTCGCACTTGAAGCAACCTTGTCCTTCCTCGGGCTCGGCGTCCCGATCGACAAACCTTCCCTCGGATCGACCGTCGCAAACGGCTTCCAGTATCTGTTTACCGGGCAATACTGGATCAGCCTGTTTCCGGGGCTGGCGCTGTTCGGCCTGATCGCCAGCATCAATTTCGTCGGCGAGGAGCTTCGACGCCACCTGGATCCGAGGAGCCGTTCGATATGACAGAGCACCGTTTCCCAGAACCGTTGCTGGCCATACGCAATCTGACGCTCAGGTATCGTGGAGCGGCCGGATCGACGACAATCCTGCGCGAGGTCAATCTGGACTTGCGCCGTGGCGAAATCCTCGGGCTGATCGGAGAGTCAGGCGCCGGTAAGTCCACCCTCGGCCAAGCGATCCTCGGATTGCTTCCCCCCGAATTCGAGCGAACCGCCGGCACGATCTGTTTTCACGGTCAGGATCTCGACCGGATGAGCGAGCGGCAGCGCGATGCGATCAGGGGCCGCAAGATCTCGGCGATCTTCCAGGATCATACAGCCTCGCTCGATCCATTGATGACCATCGGCGCCCAGGTGCAGGAGACGATCCTTGCGACCCAAGCGAAAATGGCAAAGAGGGACGCCCGTGCGCGCGCCCTCGAATTGCTGGCACGCGTCGGCATTCACGATCCAGCGGAACGATTTCGCAGCTTCCCGCATCAGCTTTCGGGTGGCCAGCGTCAGCGCGTGGTGATTGCGATCGCGCTGGCGGGGGCGCCTGATATCATCGTTGCTGATGAACCGACCTCTGCGCTCGATACCACCGTTCAGAAACAGATCCTTCGATTGCTGCGTGAGCTGGTCGACGAAACCCGGGTGTCGGTCATCCTCGTGACCCACGACATGGGCGTGATCTCGGACGTTGCCGACCGGGTGCTGGTCATGAAGAACGGAGAGGTTGTGGAGGAGGGCGCAACCGCGACACTTCTCGATGCGCCTTGCGAGGACTATACGCGCGGTCTTCTTGCCGCCGTGCCGCGCCTGCGGGTGTCGTCTTGGGGGCTGCCGGACGAGAGCGCCGAAGACGTCGTGCGACGATTTTGGGGGCAGGGCGGCACCGAGGCCGTCACAAAAACATCGAT
>JAGWJK010000340.1 GCA_028865845.1 Rhizobiaceae bacterium | reverse complement strand
GGTACCATCACGCTCGGCAACCGCCAGGCGACGGCGTTTCGCCCCGTTCGGGGCGTGACCGAGCAGGAACTCGCCGATGCAGCGCAGCTTGCCTCGCTGGCGGACGAAACACCGGAAGGCCGCTCGATCGTCGTGCTCGCCAAGGAAAAGTACGGCATCCGCGGCCGTGACATGACGGAGCTCGGTGCGACCTTTGTTCCGTTCACGGCGCAGACCCGCATGAGCGGCGTCGATGCGGGCGGATCGTCGGTGCGCAAGGGCGCGGTCGAGGCGATCCTCAATTACATCAATGGAGGCGCGGCGACAGTGGCATCCGGCAATGTCGCACGGATGGTGCAGCCGGCCCTGCAATCCGAGGCGGGCCGCGAAGTTCAGTCGATCGCCGATGAAATCGCCAAGTCCGGCGGCACGCCGCTCGCGGTCGCCAGGGATGGACGACTGCTGGGCGTCGTGCAGCTCAAGGACATCGTCAAGGGCGGCATCCGCGAGCGCTTCGCCGAATTGCGCCGCATGGGCATCCGCACCGTCATGATCACCGGCGACAACCCGCTGACGGCCGCTGCCATCGCCGCCGAAGCCGGCGTGGACGACTTCCTCGCCCAGGCGACGCCCGAAATGAAGCTGGCGCTGATGCGCGAGGAACAATCGAAGGGCAAGCTCGTCGCCATGTGCGGCGACGGCACCAATGACGCGCCCGCCCTCGCCCAGGCCGACGTCGGCGTCGCCATGAACACCGGCACGGTCGCTGCCCGCGAAGCCGGCAACATGGTCGACCTCGACAGCGACCCGACGAAACTCATCGAAATCGTGGAGATCGGCAAGCAGTTGCTGATGACCCGCGGTGCGCTGACCACCTTCTCGATCGCCAACGACATCGCCAAGTACTTCGCCATTATCCCGGCGATGTTCCTCACCTTCTATCCGCAATTGAAGATGCTGAACGTCATGGGCCTGGCAACGCCGCAAAGCGCCATTCTGTCGGCAATCATCTTCAACGCCCTGATCATCATTGCCCTGATCCCGCTGTCGCTGAAGGGCGTTCGCTATCGCCCGATCGGCGCAGGCGCCCTGCTCAGCCGCAACCTGCTGATTTACGGCGTCGGCGGCATCATCGTGCCCTTTATCGGCATCAAGGCCATCGACATGGCGATTACCGCCATCGGCCTCGCCTAAGGAGTTATTCCCATGCTGAAACAAATCAGACCGGCCATCGTCATGATCGTCGTCACCACCGCCGTCACCGGCCTCCTCTACCCGATCGCCATGACGGGTGCCGCCCAGGCGCTCTTCCCGCGTCAGGCAAACGGCAGCCTGGTGGAAAAGGACGGCAAGGTGATCGGCTCGACGCTCATCGGCCAGAACTTCACCTCCGACCGCTATTTCCATGGCCGCCCGTCGGCCGCCGGCAATGGCTATGACGCTTCCTCGTCGAGCGGCTCCAACCTTGGCCCGACCAGCCAGAAGCTGCTCGACCGTATCAAGGGCGACGTCGCGACGCTGCAGGCTCAGAACCCGAACATGCCGGTTCCGATGGATCTGGTCACTACCTCGGGCAGCGGCCTCGATCCGGATATCAGCCCGGATGCCGCCTATTTCCAGATCCCACGCGTTGCCAAGGCGCGCGGCATGGATGAGGCGAAGCTGCGCACGATCGTCGAAGCCGCCGTCGAGCCGCGCGAACTCGGCGTTCTCGGCGAGCCCGTGGTCAATGTCCTGGCATTGAACCAGGCATTGGATGCTTCTATGAGTCAGTAAGACCAATGGGTTGAAACGGCCTTGGCCGTTTCAACCCATGCCCGTCAGGAAAGACCGATAATGCCCGACGATAGCCGCGACACGCTGAACAGGCCTTCGCCCGATGCGCTTCTGGAGAAGGCTCGGCAGGAGACCCGCGGTCGCCTGAAGATTTTCCTGGGCGCTGCCCCTGGCGTCGGCAAGACCTATGAAATGCTGATCTCGGGCAAGGCAAAGATTGCCGACGGCGTCGATGTCGTCGTTGGCGTGGTCGAGACCCATGGCCGGCGCGAGACCGAGGCGCTCCTCGAGGGCTTCGAGATCATTCCCCGCGTCAACGTCGACTACAAAGGCCGCGCACTCGACGAGATGGATCTCGATGCCATTCTCCGCCGCCGCCCGGGGCTGGTGCTGGTCGACGAACTTGCTCACACCAATGCCCAGGGTAGCCGCCACCCGAAGCGCTATCTCGATGTCAAGGAACTGCTCGATCGCGGCATCGACGTCTACACGACGCTGAATATCCAGCATGTCGAAAGCCTGAACGATGTCGTGTCGCAGATTACCCGTGTCCGCGTCCGCGAAACCGTGCCGGATTCGATCATCGATCTGGCCGACGATGTCGAAATCATCGATCTGACGCCCGACGATCTCATCAAGCGCCTGCATGACGGCAAGGTCTATGTCTCGAAGACGGCCGAGCGTGCGCTGACCAATTATTTCACACCCGGCAATCTAACCGCGCTGCGCGAACTGGCGCTGCGGCGGACGGCACAGCGGGTCGACGACCAGCTGCTCAGCCACATGCAGGCGCATGCGATCTCCGGCCCCTGGGCGGCAGGCGAACGCGTACTGGTCTCCATCGATCATCATCCGCGTTCGGCGGCGTTGGTGCGGTACGCCGCGCGCATGGCCTCGCGCCTGCGCGCGCCCTGGGCCGCCGTCTATGTCGAGACCAACCGCTCGATCAATCTGACGGAGCCGCAGCGCGATACGATCGCCGCCACGCTGCGGCTTGCCGAACAGCTCGGCGGCGAGGCCATCACCATTCCCGGCCGCGAGGTCGCGGAGGAATTGATCCGTCACTCGGCCAGCAACAACGTCACCCATATCGTCATCGGTTCACCGAAAACCGGTACCTGGCGCGACCTGTTGAAGGGGTCGGTGACCGACGCACTGATCCGGCGGGCGGGAGATATCAGCGTCCATGTCATCTCTGGCAGCGAAGTGGAAAGCTCGTCAGCCAGTCGCGGCGTCAAGACCGCCCCCTCCTTCGAGCCGTTTCAATTGCGCGGATATGTTCTGGCGACGCTGTATGTCGCCGTCGCGCTCGGCTTCTGCGTCATCCTCGATCAGGTGCTCGATGTCCGCAATCTGGCCCTGGTCTTCCTAATGGCGGTGTTGGCATCTGCGGTGACGCAAGGCCTACGGCCGGCCCTCTATTCTTGTCTTCTCGGCGCTCTCTGTTTCAATTTCTTCTTCCTGCCGCCGCGCTATACGCTGACGATCAGCGACCCGGAAAGCGTGCTAGCCTTCTTCTTTTTCCTGGGCGTGGCCATCGTTGCCAGCAACCTGACCGCCACCGTTCAACGGCAGGCGACGGCTGCGCGACAGCGTGCAAGGACGACGGAAGATCTCTACCTTTTCTCGAAGAAGCTCGCTGGCACCGGCACACTCGACGACGTGCTGTGGGCGACCGCCTTCCAGCTTGCCTCGATGCTGAAGGTGCGTGTCGTGCTCTTGCTGCCGGAGGACGGCACGATTGCGGTGAAGGCCGGTTATCCTCCGGATGATACGCTCGACGATGCAGACATCGGTGCGGCGCGTTGGGCCTGGGAACACAATCATGCCGCTGGCCGCGGCGCCGATACGCTGCCGGGCGCCAAGCGGCTCTACGTCCCCTTGCGCACCGGCCGTACCGCCGTCGGCGTCATCGGCCTCGACAGCGATCGCCGCGATGGCCCCCTGCTGACGCCCGAGCAGCAGCGGCTCCTCGATGCGCTGGCCGATCAGGCGGCGCTCGCCATCGAACGCGTGCAACTGGTCGCCGACGTCGACCGCGCCAAGCTTGCGGTCGAAGCCGACCGGCTGCGCTCCGCCCTGCTGACGTCGATCTCCCACGATCTGAAGACACCGCTTGCCGCCATTCTTGGGGCGGCCGGCACGCTACGCGACTATCTCGATTCCATGTCGCCGGAAGATCGCGTCGATCTGCTTTCGACCGTCGTCGACGAATCCGAGCGGCTGAACCGCTTCATTGCCAATCTGCTCGACATGACCAAGATCGAATCCGGTGCCATGGAGCCGAATTATGCGCTGCACTATGCCGGCGATATTGTCGGCAGCGCGCTCCGGCGCGGCGCCAAGATTCTCGCTCACCACAAGGTCGAGGTGGAGATGCCGGTCGACCTGCCGATGGTGCGGGTCGATCCGGTGCTGTTCGAGCAGGTCCTCTTCAATCTGCTCGACAATGCCGCCAAATATGCGCCGGAAGGCTCAACCATCCGGCTGGAAGCCTGGACCGATGTCGACAATGTCGTCTTCCGCGTCATGGATGAAGGCCCCGGCATTCCGCCCGCCGATCTCGAGCGGGTGTTCGATACCTTCTATCGCGTGCGCAAGGGCGATCAGGTGCGGGCCGGCACGGGCCTCGGCCTCTCGATCTGCCGCGGCTTCATCGAAGCCATGGCGGGCACAATCACCGCGGGCAACAGGACGGACCGCCAAGGCGCCGTCTTCACCATTCGCCTGCCGAAACCAACAGATGTTTTGAAGCTGGATGAATTGAAATGACCACCACTGCCGTCAAGATACTCGTTGTCGATGACGAGCCGCCGATCCGCAAATTGCTGCGTGTCGGCCTGACCGCCCAGGGATACGCCGTCAACGAGGCGTCGAATGCGGCGACCGCGCGGCTCTCCGTGCAGGAGGATCGCCCCGACCTGATCGTCCTCGACCTCGGCCTGCCTGACAAGCCGGGCCATGATCTGCTGCAGGAATGGCGCGAGGACGGCTTGCAGATGCCCGTCGTCATCCTGTCGAGCCGTACCGACGAAGCCGGCATCGTCAAGGCGCTGGAAACAGGCGCTGACGATTATGTCACCAAGCCCTTCGGCATGAACGAGCTTGCCGCCCGCATTCGCGTGGCGCTCCGCCACCGCCTGCAGCAGCAGGGGGAAAAGGCGATCTTCCAGACCGGCGGCCTGTCGATCGATCTCGTCAAGCGCATCGTCAAGGTGGAAGGCAAGGAAGTTAAGCTATCGCCGAAGGAATACGACATCCTGCGCGTGCTGGCGCAGCATGCCGGCAAAGTGCTGACCCACCAGTTCCTGCTGAAGCAGGTCTGGGGTCCGGCGGCGGATGTGCAGTATCTGCGTGTCTATGTCCGCCAGCTGCGGCAGAAGGTCGAACAGATCCCGGATCAGCCGCAATACATCACCACGGAGACCGGCGTCGGCTATCGCCTGCGCGAGCCAGAGTGAGTCTGTGACCGTCCCAATATCGCTGACCGCGCCCTCCCCTTAAGGATAGGCGGCGCGAAGCCATGCCCAATATCACCGATGTCCGAGCGCGAGACTGACCATGGACCTTTCCGCCATCATCCTGCCCGAGCACGTGTTCGTCGGCATTTCCGCGCCGACCAAGTGGCGCGCCCTTCAGATTCTCTCCTCCAAAGCCGCGCAGTGTCTTGGTCTTGACGAGAGCACCGTGCTGAAAGCGCTGGAAGCGCGGGAAAAACTCGGGAGTACGGGGATCGGCAATGGCATCGCTGTGCCGCATTCCGCTATTCCGGGGATCACCAAACCGCGCGGGCTTCTGGTTCGCTTCGGTCATCCACTCGATTTCGAGGCGATCGACGACGTGCCGACCGACCTCGCCTTCATCCTGCTCTTCGGCGAGAACAGCCGCAGCGAGTATCTGAACGTGCTCTCTGCCATCGCCAGACGGCTGCGCGCAGACGGCGTTCTGAGCGCGATGCGGCAAGCGA
>JAGWJK010000339.1 GCA_028865845.1 Rhizobiaceae bacterium | reverse complement strand
ACAAGGAAACCAGCGACCTTCTCAAGGATTTCTTTCAGCGCCGCGGCCTGCGGGTGTCGACGGCCTATGACGGCGAGGAAATGTACGCGCTGATGCGGCGCGCGCCGATCGACCTCATCATTCTCGACGTGATGCTGCCCGGCAAGAGCGGCCTCGATCTCTGCCAGGAAATCCGCGCCTATTCGAAGACACCGATCATCATGCTGACAGCCGTCACCGAAACCAGCGACCGGATCGTCGGATTGGAGATCGGCGCCGACGATTACGTGTCGAAGCCTTTCGATCCCCGCGAACTGCTGGCAAGGATCAAGGCCGTCCTCAGGCGACACGGCGGGGCAGCCGGCCCCGCAATTGCCGCCAAGCGACCGGCCAGCATCTACCGGTTTTCGGGATGGACGCTGGATACCGAGCGGCGGCGCCTGACCGATCCTGATGGCGTCAGGGTGGAATTGACGCCCGCCGAATTCAGCCTGCTGCACACGCTGGTGAGCAGTTCGCAGCGTGTCCTCACCCGCGACCAGCTGATGGAGCTCTCCGGTGGCGACAGCAGCGAAAGCTTCGATCGCAGCGTCGATATCCTGGTGAGCAGACTCCGGCGAAAGCTCGAGGACAATCCGCGTTCACCGCGGCTCATCCTGACGGTGCGCGGCGGCGGGTATCAGTTCCTGGCAGAAACGACGAGTGAATGAGACGTTTTCTGCCGACCACCCTGCCCGTCTGGGTCCTGATGATCGTCATTGCCGGGTTGCTTTTCACGCAAGTTGCATCGCTGGTCATCATCTATCATGACCGCTCGTCGTCGGATGAGGTGATCGATCTCTATCGCCTGAACGAACGCGCATTCTGGCTCGCCAAGCTGATGTATTCCGTCGATTCCGAGGAAAGGAAGAAGATCAGTGCCGGGCTGACGAACTCCACCCTCGCGGTCAATCTCGCGAGCGCACCCATCGTGACCGCGAACAATACCTCAAGCGAAACGCTCTCCGAACTCGAGGATATCATCGCCGCAAGACTATCAAAGTTCGACGTCATCGATGCCCGCATAAGGCTGGACCCGGCTGCTTCGCCATCCCCCGCCCTGTCCGACGTGGTTTCGACGGAACCGGACGCCAACGATGTCGAGGACGACTTCGCCGTCTTTGCGCAGGACCTGATCGAGGCGGATCGCTACACGGTTTCGATACAGTTCAAGGATGGGCAATGGCTGAATTTCAGCACGCCCGTCACTCCGCCGGGGCCGATCCTGACGGCGCGTAGCCTTCCCGTCTACGGCCTCGTCGCGCTTTGCGTCATCTTCGTATCGATGTGGGCGATCCGCAAGCTGACCGCTCCCTATCGATTGTTGGAAGAAGCCGTTACCCGCCTTCGCGACGATTTCAAACATCCGCCGCTGCCGGAAAACGGCGGCAAGGAATATGCATCGGCGGCAAGGGCGGTGAACCAGATGCAGACGCGGCTGCTCGAATATGTCGAGGACAGGGAATACCTAGCCGCCGCATTGGCGCATGATCTGCGCACCCCCATCACCCGCATGCGCCTGCGGCTGGAGCAATTGCGCAAATCGCCGGTGCGCGACGCTTTCGGAAGCGATATCGCCAGCATCGAGACGACGGTACAATCGGTGATCGATCTCGCCCAGATGCAGATCACAGAGGAGGAACTGGAGCGGCTGGAATTCTGGTCGATGGTCGAATCCATCGCCGACGACTATCCGGCGGCGACCATCGAGGCGCCGGCCGGCGATCGGGCGAGACTGATCTGCCTCGCGCGCCCGACCGCCCTTCGCCGCTGTATCAAGAACCTTCTCGAAAACGCGATCAACTATGGAAAGAATGCGCGGCTGACGGTCTCGACCGCCGGCGACATGATCACCCTTGAAATCGCCGACGATGGCCCCGGCATTCCCGAGGCGAAAATGGAGTCTGTGTTCCGCCCCTTCGTCCGGTTGGAGCATTCGCGAAGCCGCGATACCGGCGGTTCCGGGCTGGGCCTGACGATCGCACGCGGGCTGGCGCGGAAAATGGGTGGCGACGTCTCCATCTCCAATCGCCCGAGCGGCGGGCTCGTGGCCCGGCTCTCGATCCGCAAGGCGATGCGGTAGGCTGAAACCGGACGCGGCGGCAGGCCATGACGGCGGCGGAACACCCGTCAGGTCATACGCAGCAGCTGGTCCAGCATATCGTTGATGGCATTCAGCAACTTGGTTCCCGCCTTGTACGACTGCTCGACCGCCATCATCGCCATCAGCTCCTCGTCCATATTGACCCCGGTTTCGTTCGAATAGGCGGCAAAGGAGGCAGAGAAGTGAGCGGCGGTACTTTCCGCTGCCGTCGTCGCCCGGCTTCTTTCGCCTTCCAGCCAGCCGATCGAATTCGAAGCGAATTGCAGGATGCTGCTTTTGCTGTCGACGGCCGAGGACGGATCGAAATCCCGGCTGGTCGTCAATTCGAGAAGGTATTTGTCGATATTGCCGGAATAGCCGGTACCGCCGCTGGTATTTGCGACATAGTCGTCGCCGTTGATACCGCCGTCCCTCAACAGATGGGGATTGCCGCCGAGCGAGGTAATCAGCGCTTCATTGACCTTGATAGTCCCGGCAATGCCCGGCACGACGGAGGCGTCGTCCGGGACAGTTCCGTCGCTCCAGGTAAAAAGCCCCGCCGCTTTCGAGCCGTCGACGGAGCTCGTTTCCGCAAAAGCTTCGACAAGACCGCGCGCCAGTTCGTCGAGCTGCTTCTGGTAAGTCGGTACGACGCCGTCGCGCACCTGCAGGCGCGCCTGCAGCGTTCCCTGACCCGTCGTCGTCGCGCCATCGCCCGCCTGAAGAGGCACGCCGTCGATATAGACCGAATTTCCCGTCGTTTCGGCGGTATATGATCCGGTCGGCTTGAATGTCACGCTCCGTGGAATGGTTTCGAACAGGGTCGTGCCATCGGACGTGTAAAGTGCCATGTCGTTATTATCGCGCGTCACGGTCCTGATGCCGACGATCTGCGAAATCTGCTTCAGCAGTGCATCGCGCTGGTCCAGCGCATCATTCGGATCGGTGCCGGTCGCCTTGCTGGACTTCACCGCGTTATTTGCGGTCTCGAACTGCGCCAGCAGGCCGTTGAGTTTGTCGACATCGGATGCGATCTCCTTGTCGGCGCTGGCTCGAATGGCCTGGATCGCCTTTGTCGCATTGTTCAGCGAGTTGGCGACATCCTGCGCGGCGGCGACGGCCGCCTGAGCTCCGGTCGTCGATCCCGGCAGAGCTGCGTAGGTTTGCATGGCGCTGTGCAGGGCGGAAAGATAGGTCGCGGGCGACGAGTCATAGTCATTGCCGCCGATCGTCGTCTTCAGGCCTTCCAATCCCTTGACCAATGTCTGCTGCGCCGCATCCTTGGAGGTGCTGGCGAGCAGATAGCGCTGCAGCGACGGCTCGCTGGCGCGGGCAATCTGGACCACTTGCGCGCCCTCGGAGGAGACGGTGATCTTCGCTTCCCGCCTGACGTAGTTTTCGTTGCCCTGATTGGCGATATTATTGGAGATGACGCTGCTCTGCGTCCCGGAATTGTTGAAGATGCTGCGCGTTGCATGAAGCGCCGAAGAAAGGGTCATGGTTTGCGTGCCCCCATCTCAGCAGCGGATCGTTCGATATTCCCGCTGGCTGATATCGCCCAGACGGCGTTCTTCCTGTTTCCGAAAAGGTTCATGCTTCGCCTCCGGCATGGACATAGGCTTGGCGAAGGACGCTGGGGCGGAACCCGCGCAGCCGATCCGCGTCAAGCATATCCAAAAATTGGGATTCTGATCGCGAGACACGGGAAGATATTCAGACGGCGTGCCTGCGAACCTTTGCTCGCGATGGCTCCGCCATGATTGTCCCGCTGTTTGCCGCTCTCATTTCGGCGAAGAAAACTCGAATCACACTCGCCCTTGCCTTATTGCAGGCGAATGAGTTCGGCCGATTTCGCGACTGTTTCCGGGATATTTCTAAACTGTAGTGGCGGCAGCCTTTTATCGCCGCCGCCTTGCCGCTCAGTGCCGAAGGAACCGCAGCGCGGAATGGATTTGCGCAACGACGGCCGCGCCTTCACCGACGGCGGCGGCGACGCGTTTGGTCGAGGCGGCGCGGACATCGCCGATGGCGAAGATATTGGGCAAGCTTGTTTCCAGTGCCAAGGCCGGCCGTGCACCGTTTGCCGCCTCGCCTCGAAACGGCTGTCCGGTCACGATGAAACCCTTGTCGTCGGTATCGGCATGCGCCCGGATCCAGGCCGCGTTCGGATCGGCGCCGATGAACAGGAACATGTGGCGAAGGGGAAACCGATGTTCGGCGCCGTCCACCTGCTTGCGGATCACCGCAGCCTCAAGCCCGTTTTGCCGATCCCCTTCAAGCGCGACGACCTCGCAACCCGTGTGGATCTCGACATTCGGAAGTGCGGCGATCCGCTCGATCAGATATTGCGACATGGTCTCTTCCAGCGCGCGCCGCACGATGAGGCGCAGCCGTTTCACCTGCGGCGCGAGAAAGGCGACGGCTTGACCTGCGGAATTGCCGCCGCCGATCAGCACGATCTCCTCGCCCTCGCACAGCTTGGCTTCGATCGAAGACGCCCAATAGGAGACGCCCGCCCCTTCGAACATCGCGATATTGGCGACATCGGGTCGGCGATAGCGCGCGCCAGAGGCGATGACGACCGTGCGCGCCATCACCGAGCGATTGCCCTCGAGCTTCAGGACGTGCGGATCGCGCGAGCCAGGTGCTGACGGAACGATATCGAGAACTTCCAGCGGAAGCGCGATTTCGGCGCCGAATTTCAGAGCCTGGTTGAAGGCCCTGCCCGCGAGCGCCTGCCCGGAAATTCCGGTCGGAAACCCAAGGTAGTTTTCGATGCGCGCCGATGCACCGGCCTGGCCGCCGGCAGAGCGCTCGTCGAGAACGATGACGCTAAGCCCCTCGGAGGCGGCATAGACGGCGGCGGCAAGGCCCGCGGGGCCGGCGCCGACGATCGCGACGTCATAGGTGACATCTGGCTTCAGGTCGGGCGTCATGCCGAGGCAAAGTGCGGCCTCGTTGTCGGTCGGATTTTTGAGCACGGTGCCGCTGGGGCAGACCATCAGCGGTAGGTCCGCGGCCAGAACGCCGAGCCGTTCGATCAACGCGCGGCCCTCCTCGTCCGATGAGGCATCGAGAATGATGTGCGGATAGGCGTTGCGTGCCAGAAATCCCTGCAGACGGGTGAGCGCGGGGCTGCCCGGCACACCGATGAGGACCGAACCCGCACCGCCGGCGCTGATCAATGCGACCCGCCGCAGGATGTAGGCCCGCATGATGATCTCGCCGATATCGGCCGAGCCGATGACCAACGCCCTTATATGCGCTGCGTCGAAGGGAATGGCGGTGCAGCCGGAAGCGCCGGCGCGGCAGCCGGCAAGCGAGGGCCGGCCGGAAAGCTGGCTGACTTCGCCGGTAAACTGTCCGACCGAATGGGTGGTGATGTGCGCTTCGTGGGAAAGACCGTCATGGCGAAAGGCATCCAACGATCCCTCCAGAACCAGCCATGCGGGCGCACCTCTGTCGCCGATGCTGAAGGCGGCCTCACCGGGCTCGAAATGGCGAGCCGGTCCGCTCGCGAACCGCTTTGCCGTCTCGACCTGGTGGGGGCTGAGAACCGGAAATCTCTGATAATCACGGGAGCCGATTTCTACCATGTCATTCTCCAGGATCGGTGGTCGCAAAGGCGACT
>JAGWJK010000338.1 GCA_028865845.1 Rhizobiaceae bacterium | reverse complement strand
AGACCGGCCAGGTGAAGGCGGTCGAAGCGCTGATGAGAATGCGCCTGCCGGATGGAACCGTCATTCCTCCGAAAATCTTCATTCCTCTCGCCGAGCGCACCGGCGCCATTCTCGAACTGGGCCGCTGGGCGATCCGCACGGCCTGCCGGGATATCCTGGCGACCGGCCGCATGTCGACGGTCAGCGTCAACGTCTCGCCTGTTCAGCTGAAATCGCCGGGTTTTGCCTTGAGCGTCGCGACCATCCTGAGCGAAACCGGTGTTTCGGGTTCCCGCCTTGCCCTGGAAATCACCGAGGGCGTGGATCTCGAGCTGCAGTCCGAGGTTCTCGAATGCATCGCCGATCTGCAGGCGCTGGGCGTTGAAATGTGGCTGGACGATTTCGGTTCGGGCTACGCCGGATTGTCGTGGCTGCGGGTCATCGAGTTCGACACGGTTAAGGTCGATCGCACCTTCCTGCACGGATCGTCGGACGAGCGCGGGCTGACGATGCTCCAGGACATGATTTCCCTCATCCGCAATCGCGGCAACCAGATCCTGGTGGAGGGCGTGGAGACCGAAGCACATCTGACGCTGCTGCAGGAATTGCGGATCGACCGTGTCCAGGGCTTCCACCTCGGCATGCCCGTCAGCGCCGATCTGCTGCTCGACGCGGCTTAAACCACGATAATCCCACCCGCGGCGACAATGGCCTCCGGCGTATCCACGTCAAGATGCGCAGCGTCTCCAATTTCGACATCGATGACCTGCAAACCTGACGTCTCGATAAGATGGCGCGCGCCGACATCGCCTTCGAGGCGCGAAATGGCGTCATTCAAGGCGCGCGGCAGAATGACCGGGTTGCCGCGCTTTCCCTGAGACACGGCGCGTATGATCGCTGATCCGCCGGTTTCGCTGAATGCCTGGATCAGATGGTTAAGATCGTCGCTCGATATCCCGGGCATGTCGGCCAGCATCACGAGAATGCCCTGGGCGCCACTTGCCTGTAAGCCGGTAAAACCGGCGCGTAGCGAGCTTGCCATTCCGGACGCATAGTCCGGATTTTCGATGATCGTCAGCGGCAGTCCGGTCAGGGCTTCCCGGATATCCTTCTGGCGGTGGCCGACAACGACGGTAACCGACATGGCTCCGCTGTCGGTTGCGGTGATCGCGGAGCGGCGAACGAGCGGAATACCGTCGAATTCGGCCAGCAATTTGTGAGCGCCGCTTTTGCCCATGCGGGTCGCCATTCCCGCGGCGAGGAGCACGATTGCGACGGAGACCTCTGCCATCATAGTCCTCGATTACTCCGCGGCAGCGCCGCTCCTGTTTCCTGTCGATAAACCGCCAGCGATGTCCCTGCCAATCTCATCCGTGCATCCACTTAGCCACGCGAATGGATGGCTGCCGCGTATTCGCTCGGCGGGCAGCCGACCCTCTGGCGGAAAGCGGTGCTAAAGGCGCTGGCCGATTTGTAGCCGATCTTGAGCGCTATGTCCTCAAGACTGCCGCTGCCGCGATGCAGCGCGTCCTTCGCGAGCGCCATTCTCCATTGAAGAAGGTATTCGACGGGGGCGAGGCCGACCGCTTCAGAAAATCGCCGTGCAAAGACCGCGCGCGACATGCCTGACCGCTCCGCCAATTCCCCGACAGTCCAGCTCCTGCCGACGTCGGCGTGAATATCGGTAATCGCCTTTGCCAGTTGCGGATCGGCAAGGCCGCCAAGGAGGCCGCGGTCGGGCAACGAAAGTGCGGATTCTCGCCGAAGCGTCTCGATCAGCATCACCTCAATGAGGCGGGCGAGGACCGAGTCCCGGCCTTGGCGACTTGCGCCTGCCTCGTCGCGAATGATCGAGATCAAGCTATGTAGCCGCGCGCCTGCCTCTTCCGCTGCGCGAAGATGGATATAGCGCGGAAGCAACTCGACAAGCAGGCCGGCATTGGCAACATCGCAGACGATCAGCCCGCCCATGATCCGGGTTTCCGCCTGATGTTGGGGATCGCCGATGCGCACCTCGCCGTTCACTGAATTGCTCGCCTTGAAACTCTCGTCCGAAAGCACGGTTCTCATGCCTGGCTCGCTCAGGAAGGCGTCCGCCGTCGGCTTGGCGGACAGGACGTAATCGCCCTCGTTCAATTCGAACATATCGCCGTCGTGCCTGCGAAACCAGCAACGACCCGCCGTGACAATGTAGAAGGTCGGGCCCTGCTGCGGCGGGACAAGGATACCCCACTGGCCGGAGGCTGCCAGGCCGCCGAGGAGAACCGTTTGAGGCCGAAGCAGTCGGATAATATCGCTGAGAGCATCCATTAAGACGATCCATAACGAAAGAGAGAGTTTTCATTATGGATCAGTATTCCTGAATTGGCTAGCCTCGGGTCATCACAAACAGAGGATTTGGAAATGACAAAGACGGTATTGATTACGGGTTGCTCCTCGGGTGTCGGCAAATCCACCGCCCGGCATTTTGTCGCTCAGGGCTGGAACGTCGTTGCGACCATGCGCACGCCGCATCCCGAACTCGCCGACGAGCGTCCCGAGCGAATTCTCGTTCAGCCGCTCGATGTGTCCGATCCGGAAAGCATTGATATCGCAATCGATGCCGGCATCCGTCGTTTTGGCGGGCTGGATGCCGTCGTGAACAATGCCGGCGTCACCATGGTTTCCATCTTCGAAGCGACGCCACCGGATGCTGCGCGTCGAATTTTCGAGACCAATCTGTTCGGCGTGATGAACGTGACAAGGGCAGCCTTGCCGAAGATGAGGGCGCAAGGCGGCGGCACGATCGTCAATGTCACCTCCGGCGTCGGTTTCGTCGCGGTGCCGTTGCTTTCCCTTTACGTCGCCTCGAAACATGCGGTCGAAGGGCTTTCGGAGTCGCTGTCCTACGAACTGGAATCGCAGAACATCCGGATCAAACTTGTGGAGCCGGGGGCGATCCGAACGACGAACTTCTCCGCCAGTGGCATGGCGCTGTCGCAGGAAGCGCCTGTTCCGCAGGAATACAGGGCTTATTTCGATCACGCGCTGCAATCGATGATCAATTACCCCTTTGAATCCACCGATGAACATGCCGTGGTCGAGACGATCTACCGCGCGGCCAACGATCCCTCGCTACGACTGCGCTATATCGTCGGGCCGGATATCGAAGAATATGCGCGCTTGCGGTGGTCGACCTCCGAAGAGGATTACGCGGCCGGAATGAGCAGGATCACCGGGCAGGTCGCGTGGCGTGCGATGGCGAAGTGATCGAAGCAAGTGGGATGCAGCCGCGGAGACCTTTCGAAAGGTGACGGTTTCTATGGTTGCCGCGGCGCATTCTTCGCCAACTCCGCGAGTACCGCCGCGATCTTCGGATTGCGGCCTTCCCCTCGCCGCGTGATGGCATAGATGCCGCGTTGGATGCGCGGCGCGAGCGGCTTGACGATCAACGAGCCGCCGAAATCGCGCAAGACCAGCCGAGGCATTACGGAAATCGAACAGCCGGCCTCCACGAGAGCGAAGACGACTTCGAACCCGTCGCTGTTCCCGTTGATGACAGGCTCGAAACCGGCCTCATTGCATGCTTGGCGTAGCGCCTTCGCATAAGCGCTGGTGGCGATGTCCAAGGCCCAGCGTTCATGCCTTAGATGTACAAGCTCGATGACCGGCTCACATTCAAGGCGATGACCGGCTGGCAAGAGGACATGGAGCTCGTCGTGGCAGAGGAACAGCGTGTCGACGACGTCTTCCAACGATTGCGGATCGATCTGCATGTCGTCGATCACGATGACGTCGGCTTGCCATCCTCTCAGCGCCGCCATTCCTTCCATCGGTCCCATCGTGGTGATCATCACATCCAGATGCGGATGGTCGATCGCGAGCTGTCTCATCGCTTTCGGAATGAAGGACATGGCTGCGGAGGGCTGGGCTGCGATCCTCAAATCTCCAGCCACCGTGTCCTGCAATTCGGCAATATCGGTTTTGGCTTCCTCGACGATGCCGAATATTCTGTCTGCATGTACGACCAGCCGCTTGGCGGCCGGCGTCAGCTTGACGCCCCTGCCCCGACGCTCGACCAGCGCAATACCGACTTCGTCTTCCAGCTGAGCGATCTGCTGCGAGACGGCCGAGGATGAGATGTGCAGCGCATCGGCCACGGCAGCCATCGTTTCTCGACGGGAAAGCTCCCGCAATGTCCGCAATCTGAAAAAATCCAACTCCGATCCTCGATATATCGAATGGCCATATATTCTAATCTATATCCTAATTTTAATTAAGTGGACCTGAAGGAAAAGCCCCTCTACCGTCTTTGCGGCGGAAAGAAATTTCGGCTGCCGCTTCGAAAAAACGCCACGGTTGGTCGTCATCTCGAATGTGGGCCGGGACGAGAGGGATATGGGTAGCATGCAACAGACCGAAGTGCCTTATTTCAGCCAGTGGGAAACGCCTGGCATGACGCTGGCGGTGCTCGCCGAAGGATCGTCGGCGCTGACGCGCGATCCTCTCTGGCGGCAATCGGGTGCCGAGACGATCGAGGAATATGCCCGCTGGGCGGTGAACGTTTGCGGCATGGCATGCCTTAAGATGATCCTTGCCGCACGCGGCGAAATCCATCCGATCCTTGAGCTTGCGCGCGGATGCACCTCCTACGGCGGTTATGTCGTCAATGAAGCCGACGCATCGATCAGGGGGATGATCTATGCGCCTTTCGTCACCTTCGTCGCGGAGAGGTTCGGACTTGCCGCCGAGACGATGACTGATGTCGACACCGCGGCCATTCCCGAAATCCTATCGAGACGGCAATTTTTCATCGCTTCCGTCAACAGCGGCATTCGGTGGCCCGAACGCGAACCGCCGTCAAAGGGCGGACACCTCGTATTGGTCACGGCGGCTTCGCCCGACGCTATCCGCTTCCACAATCCCTCGGGCCACGACGATGCAAGTCAGGTCGACGCGACGATGCCGCTCGCTATTTTCGATCGCTTTTTTGCCAATCGCGGCGTTGCCGTCAGCCTCTGACCCCTCTCAACACCAGATCTATTCGGAGGTCTTAATGACCCATTCCTCAACCAGATTGCGCATTGCCGTGCTTTTCGGCGGGCGCTCGGCCGAGCACGACGTGTCCGTGCTCTCGGCGACCAACGTCATGCGCGCGCTCGATCCCACCGCATACGATCCCGTCCCGATCTTCGTCACACACGAAGGGCAATGGCTCGTCAGCCGTTTCGAGGACGGCATGCTTTCCAAGCCCACGAGCGGCACGGAACTCTGCCTCGTTCCTGCGGGGCGCGGCAGGATGATTGCCATTTCGCCGACGGGGGATATGCGCGAGACGGACCCGATCGATATTCTGTTTCCGGTCCTGCATGGGCTTTATGGTGAGGATGGTTCCGTGCAGGGACTGGCTGAGGTCGCGCGCGTGCCGCTTGCCGGCTGCGGCATTCTCGGTTCGGCCACCGCGCTGGACAAGGATATCGCCAAGCAGCTGCTGCGGGCAGCCGAACTGCCGGTTGCGCGTTCCGTCTCAATCCAGCGCGGCGCGGAGCCAAGCCTTGCCAGTCTGGAGAGCGAACTTGGGCTGCCGTTTTTCGTTAAGCCGGCTCGGCAGGGTTCGTCCGTCGGCGTCCGGAAAGTCTCGGCGAGCCAGGAGTTCGGGCCGGCTTTGACCGAAGGTTTCCGCCATGACGGCAAGCTGCTGGTGGAAGAGTTCATCCAGGGACGCGAGATCGAATGCAGCGTGCTGGAAGATGCCGATGGCACGCTCTTCGTCTCCCGCCCCGGCGAAAT
>JAGWJK010000337.1 GCA_028865845.1 Rhizobiaceae bacterium | reverse complement strand
GTGCGCGAGGTCTGGATCGGCGGGGAAAGGATCGTGACACGATGATCCGTGCCGGAACCGCCGTCATCGACATCACTCCGCTGGCGGGACAACCAATGTCCGGCTTTGCCGCCCGCAGCGAGCCGGCGCTCGGCACTCACGATCCCCTCACCGTCCGCGCCATCGCCGTCAACAAAACCGCCATCGTTGTCGCCGATGTCATCGGTATTCGTGACGAGATGAGCGAACGGATCCGCCGGCGCTGTATCCTGCCCGACGATGCGGTGGTGGTTGCCGCACTTCATAATCACGGCGGCCCGGTTTCCATGGCCGGGCGCCTGGGCCAGGCGGCCGATGCCGGCTACCTGCAGCGGCTGGAGGACGCCTGCGTCAAGGCCGTCGACGATGCCGTTGCGGCACAATGCCCAGCGGCTCTCACCATCGGCGGCGGCCGGGATCCCGGTGTTGCCCGAAACCGGCGGCACCCGGGCGGGATCGTCGACAACTCTCTTCCCGTGCTTCGCATCCACGACAGCGGGGGCAAGATTATTGCCGTGATGGTGGCCTATGCCTGCCATCCTGTCGTTCTTGGCGCCGACAACAGGCTCTGGACCGCGGATTATCCGCATTTCGTCCGCAAGGAACTCGAAGCCGCCTATCCGGGTGCAACGGCCATCTTTCTGACCGGCTGTGTCGGTGATGCCAATACCGGACATTCGGCACAGGCATCGATAACGCTGAATGCCAATGCCGCCCGCACGTTCGCCGAGGCGGAAAGGCTTGGCACGATTATCGCCAAGGCCGCCATCGCTGCCGGGGAGCGGTCAGCCGCTGGCCATATCGGCGTCGGCAATGCATCGGTAACGCTGCAATTCAGCCGCCGCGAGGTGGAGGATCCGCAAACGCTTGCACGGCGGTGGCGCGAGGATATGCAGGCTGCCGAGCCGGCACGACGCGTATTGCTGAAGCACTGGATCGCCTGGGCGGAAGAGATCGCACCCAGGGACGTGGCGCCCCTCAAGGCTCGCGTGACCGTGCTTGACTGGGGTGGCGTCCCGATCATCGCCCTGCCCGGTGAGATCTTTGCGGAAACGGCACGATCGATCCGGGATCGGCTGAACCCGGAAACGCCAGCCTTTATCATCGGCTTTGCCGAGGATAATCCGGGATATATTCCGCCGGCAGGCGAATATTCCTTCGGTGGCTACGAGGTCGACGAGGCGCATCGCTATTACGGCATGCCGGCATCGTTCGCGCCGGGATCGGCCGAGGCGCTGGCCGCTGCCGCCATTTCGCAATTGCATCCGGAAGCCGTTTCAGGGAGCACCGACGGGGTCTAGGAGAATCCAAAAGCGCCGCATGCGTGCTTGACGCGCAACCGGTTGCATGGCAGCTTTCGAAAAGAAAAAAAGCCACAGGCATCTTACAAAAGGGAACAGAAATGATCAGAGCAGTTCATCAGGAAGGCTTGTCTTCCCGCAGCAGCAAAATCACCCGCGCCGCCCTGCTTGGCGCGGCCTTGGGCGCAGGCCTTCTCGCCAGCCTGTCGAACGCATCCGCCGAAACGATCACCGTCTGGAGCGGCTATCCGGAGATGGCACCGTTCTATCAGCACGTCGCCGACGGGCTGAAGGCCACGCATCCGAACCTCGACGTCAAGGTCGAAGCGATCGCGCTGCGCGAGCACGAAAAGCGCGTCGCCCTCGGTTTGAGCGGCGGTCTTCCGGGACCGACGGTCATCGAGCTCGCCGGCTCGACCGCGAGCCGTTATCTCGAAAACGAGCTGATCGACCCTGTCCCGGACGAGATCTCGACCTTCGTCAACAACGCGTCCAACTTCGACAAGTTCTTCACCGACAATGCCAGCTACGACGGCAAGGTTTACGGCGTACCCTTGTTCCGCGGCCAGGGCTCGCTGTTCTACAATGTCGACATGTTCAAGAAGGCCGGCCTGACCGCGCCGCCGAAGACCATGGAAGAATATGATGCCTACGCCGCCAAGCTGACCCAGCGCGACGCAAGCGGCAAGCCCGTCGTTTCCGGCTGGAGCCTTCGTCTGTCCGGCGGCGGCCAGGGTGTTGCCGAAAAATTCTGGACCAACCTCTTTCAGTTCGGGGGCTCTGTGCTGGAAGAGACGCCCGACGGCAAGTGGAAAGCCAACTATGCAACCGAGGCCGGCCGCAAGGCGCTGAAGCAATATCTCAACAACGTCTTCACGCAGAACACGGTGACGCCGGAAATGCCGGCCGATGCCGAAGCCTTCGAACGTGGGCAGACGGCGATGTTCATCCGCGAATCCTGGGTGATCGGCGATATCGCAAGCAAGGCGCCAAACCTCAACTATGCGACGGCGCCGCTGCCGCAGGGCTCAATCGCATTGCCGACCAACCTTTACGTCAAGGCCGACGGCGACGCGGCAAAGGACGCCTGGGACTTCGTGCTTGCAACAAACTCGCCTGAAAACCTCGTCTGGCTGCTGAAGAATGTCGGCTGGCTGCCGAACCGCTCCGGCGTCGACTATTCGTCCGTGACGAATGCGCAGCCGGCCTTTGCCGCCTTCGTGGACTATCCGAAGGGCTACAAGTTCTTCACCCTGCCTTCGATCGGCCCGATCGAAGAAATCCTGACACGCCTTGCAGCGCAGCTGTCCGTCGCCTTTGCCAATCCGGCACTTGCAAAGGACGCTGCGGGCATCGACGCCTTCCTGAAGACCGCCGCGGACGAGACGAATTCCATCCTCTCCCGCGAAGGGCTGCTGGCTCAATAAACGCGCCCATCCTATCCTTCTCAGCGCCATGCCGTTCGGGGCTCCTTGCCCCGAACGAACGCCAATCCGAAGAGGGGCTTCATGCTTCGACGCAAAAGATGGATCTTCGCGATGCTCGCGATCCTGCCGACATTGGCGATCTTCGCCTATGTGCGGCTTTATCCGATCATCGACACGCTGATACTCAGCCTGCACAAATGGGACATTCTCTCGAAGAACAAGCCCTTCATCGGCCTCGCCAACTTTCGCGAGCTGATGGGGGACAAGCTGTTTCAGGATGCGCTGGTCAATACCACCATCATCGCCTTCGGCGTTCTCTTCGTTACCATACCGACCGCGCTGGTGCTCGCCGCCCTGATCCATCATCGCACACGCTCGCGCTTCGCCGGTTTCTATGAGACGGCGATCTTCATTCCGCACGTCGTTTCGCTGGTTCCGGCGGCCATGGCGTGGAAATGGATTTTCGATGCCCGCCTCGGCCCCCTCAACGCCTTCCTCTCCATCTTCGGCATCGCACCGCAATCCTGGCTGTTCGATCCGGTGTTGTCGGTGATCTGCATCATCATTCTATGTTCCTGGCAGGCGCTCGGTTATGCCGTCCTCATCTACATCGTCGGCTTCAAGAGCCTGCCGGTGTCGCTGTTCGAAGCCGCCAAGCTCGATGGCGCTTCAGGGCCGGAATCCTTCTGGTATCTCTCCATTCCGATGCTGAAGCCGATCACCCTCTATGTTTCGGTGGTGACGCTGGTCTCGGGCTTCAATGTCTATGCCCAGGCCTTCGTGCTTGCCTCGGATGCGCAGGGCGCGCCCGGCCGGCAGGTGCGCGTGCTGGTTCTCGACATGCTGGAAAACAGCTTCCGCAACTACCGCGTCGGCTATGCAGCCTCTGAAGCCGTGGTGCTGCTCGTGATCGTTTTGGTGCTAACTATCATCCAGTTTACCTTGCTGCGCGAAAGGGGACGGGCATGACCGAACTTGCCATCAGTGCGGCCGAAAGTGCTGAAGGCGCGCGTCTTCGCGCCAAGAAGAAGATCGTCAATTTCATCATCGACATCATTCTTGGCGTCTTCTCGCTGCTGATGATCCTCCCGCTGATCTTCCTGGTCTCGAATGCCTTCAAGACGCCGCAGGAAATGCTTGCCTGGCCGCCAACCGTCATCCCGAACGCGCCGACGCTCGTCAATTTCGAATCGGTGCTCGGCCAGACGCCGCTGCTGCGCTGGATCGGCAACAGCCTACTCTTTGCCGGCCTTTCATCGCTGGCGATCCTCGCGACGTCCTCGATCACCGGCTATATCCTCGCCAAGTTCCGCTATCGAACGCTCAACATCGTCTTCGCCCTTTTTCTGGCGACTGCGATCGTGCCCTTCGAAGTCTACATGATCCCGCTCTATTTCCAGGCAAAGGCTCTGGGGATCCTCAATTCCGTCTGGGGCCTGCTGCTCGGCTATCTCGTCATGAGCTTCGGGATATTCCTGATCCGGCAGAACGTCATCCACTCCATACCCGACGAACTTCTGGAAGCCGCCCGCATCGATGGCGCCGGCGAGCTCTGGATTTTCTGGCGCATCGTGCTGCCGCTGATGCGCGGCGCGCTGGGTGCGCTCGGCGTGCTCGCCTTCTTCCAGGCCTGGACGGCTTTCGCCTGGCCGATGATCGTCACCACCACGCGCGAAAGCTATTCGATCGAAGTCGGTCTTGCCCTGTTCCAGACCGGGTTCACCGTCGATCTCGGACGCCTGAGCGCAGCATCGGCCTCGGTGCTGATCCCTTCGATTACCCTGTTCGTCCTGCTCCGCCGCAACTTCGTCCAAGGTGTCGCCAGCACGGGGTTGAAGGAATGAGCGAAGTCTTCGATTTCCTCAGTCAGGCGCGCGATCTCTATATCGACGCGAATGCCGCGACGTTGCAATGGATATTGGACCGCCCGAGGCTTGGGCACGGCTTCCTCAACACCAAGCAGAACAGCCTGACGCTTCGCGACTACACGGAGCAAGACGGCATGCGCGGGCCGGACTATCTCTACGGATGGATTCAGGGGCGCGGCCTCGAAGCGCTCGTCACCCACGCGGCCTTCTTTGAAGAGCGAAAGCCGGCACTTGCCGGGGAACTCGATCGGGCCGGGCGCACGCTCTATCACGCCCTGCAAGCGCTGCAGCAGCAGGATGGACACGTCTATTTCTGCTACGACGGCTCCGGCAAGCCGGTCTACCCGGACAGCGCGCAACAGCCGCGCGAACAACTGCGTCCCGGCCATATCTTCACCTATTCCGATGCCTTCGTGGCGAAGGGCCTCGTTGTGGCGGCAAGCCGCTATGCGCCGCAGGCCATGCCGGGGCACCTCGCCTATCTCGGAAGCGTCATCGAGGCGATCGAGGATGGGCGCTTCCAGATCGACGAACGCCAGCCGCTGAGCGATCGTGAGATATCGGCACAGCCTGACGATATCGGTCCCCGCATGATCCTGCTTGGTGCGGCGGGCATGCTGACGCGCCTCGGGCATGCCGACCGCACCGGCTATGCCAACCGCTTCATTGCCCATGCCATCGAACGACATCTTGATCGGCGCACCGGCCTGCTCGCCAATGTGCCGGGCGGAGATGCCTGCAATGTCGGCCATGGCATCGAATTCGTCGGCTTCGCGCTGGATCATCTCGCCGAAAAGGCCGACAGCCAGACGATCGAAACGCTGGAGCAGATTCTGCTACGCTCATTCGAGGCAGGGTTCATCGGCCCAGGCATCGCGCTTTCGATTTCGATTGCGACCGGGGCCGTCACCAATAACCTCTGCCCCTGGTGGTCGCTGCCGGAAACGATCCGTTCGGCAGCGCTGGCCCATGGCCGCACGGGCAGTCAAGGCAGTCTCGCCGTCTGGCGCAAGGCTCATGCGGCCTTCTTCGACAGCTATTGGCGCAAGGATGCACCGCTCGCCTACCAGACGATGACGCAGGACGGACCGATCGATTTCGTTCCCGCCACGCCTGATCTCGACCCCGGCTATCATACCGGCCTCAGCTTCCTC
>JAGWJK010000336.1 GCA_028865845.1 Rhizobiaceae bacterium | reverse complement strand
GACCGCCGAGCCGAAAGCGGAGAAGGTCAAGCGATCCTTCAGGCCGACATTGCCGAACATGACGTTTCCGACATGCAGTCCGATGCCGTAACGCACCGCGCTCAGCCCGCGCGCCTGCCTGTCGTCGTTGAGCGACGCGACGCGACGCTGCGCATGGAAGACCGCCGACAATGCCGCTTCGCAGGCGACTTTCGACGGGTCCTTGTGCCGGCCGCAAGGATAGACAGCCAGGAAGCCGTCGCCGAGAAAGCTCAAGATCTCGCCACCGTTGCGATTGAACGGCGCGGCGATCGCGTCGAAAAATTCGTTCAGCGTGTCGATATAGGCCTGGCGCCCTTCCTTTTCGGCAAAAGCCGTGGACTGCCGCATGTCTCCCATCACCAGCGCGGCGCGGATGGTTTCGCCGTCGCCGCGGCGGATCTGGCCGTTGAGGACGCGCTTGCCTGCATCGCCGCCGAGATAGGTGGTCAGCATGTTGTTGGCGAGCTTGCCGAGCACCGCCATCTTGGCGGCCATGGCAAGATGGTTCTGCATGCGCATCAGTGCCGCAATCATCTCCTCGCTGAAGCCGCTGACGCTGTCGGTCGACCAGGACCCCATCATCCCCTGCGCGGACCCGGAGCCGAACGTCTGCACGAAGGCGATATAGTCGGTGATCTTTTCCTTCCGCAGATCTTCGAAAACGGGGAATTCAAGCGGCCCGTCCATGTCGATGCGGCGGCGCAGATGCAAAAGGTTATTGTTGAGAAGATAGTAATAGGGGCTCTGCACGAAGCGTTCCGGCTTGTCGTTGACATGGCGGTAGCCCTCGATGGTCAAGCCGCCGGCCCGCCGCCAGGTGAAACCCAGCGCGTCGTAAAGAGGATGCAGCATCGAGAAGGTCAGATGCACGCGCGCGATCGGCATGCCGGACGCCGCGATGCGCTCACAGAAACCGCGAACGATGCTTTCGAGATTTTCGCCTGTCAGCGCAGACTGCGTCAGCCACTCGGCGACCTTATCCAGAAAAATGTCGGAAACACTCGAATGAACAGTCATCATTCCCGCGGCCTATTCCTGCAATTCCAATGCTGAACCGAATCGTGAAGCCAGCTGCCGATTGAGATGGGCGCGGCGACGAGGTCGTGTCCAAGCATACTGGCACAGGTCGGAAGAGCGAACCATGCGAAGTGACGAGATATCTGGACCAGAAGCTCCGGGATGATATCGGCGTCGTGAACTATTCTGCTATACTGTCCGGATATTTCGCCGGACGAAAAACGCGAAAAGAATCGGCCGCCAAAACTGGCGACTCTCGTTTTGTTCTCTCTTAAATAAGACCGCCATGCTGCTGAAACAATGGCCGAAAACGATCTCAGCCGAAAAAATGACGGCTTGGGTAAAAAATTATGACAGTCCGGTCGATGGTACGGGCATCTCGACGGCAGCGCGCAGCTTGTCGCGCAGTGCCGTCGCCGCCATCGCATAGCCGCCGCTGGCTCCGTCGATAAAATGCATATGGTCTCGCATCAATGGCGTCGGCACGAAACAGGTCATCAGCGCGCTCTCCTGCCGGTGCAGGCCATAGCAGCACACGCCCTGCGCCTCTGCTTCGCGCAGCCGCGCCTCGATGCGGGACAGATGCGCCGCATCGACGTCGATCGTCATCTTCAATCCATCGTCGAACTTGCGGAAGTCGGAATTGGCGGCAAGGTCGCGACGGTAAATCTTGGCATCGAATGTCGCCGTATGAATGCCGAGTCTGTCGAGAATAAAGACCAGAACGATCTGAGCGGCGACGGCGAGCTTGCGCCACCCGCGGCTGCGGTCGGACGCTGCTGCACGCGCCTCGAATTCTGCCCCCTCGAAGATCAGCGCCGGCGTGGGACCTTCGACGGGCACAGGATGGGCGTCGCGGTTCTGTTCGACGGAGATGCTTATAATATCCGTTACGAGCTGCTGGAACTCGGGGCCGTTACCGGCCGCGCCGGGAACGGCGATGATCGAAACGATCTCTCCGTTGTGCGCATCGATCGGGTTCCACCGACAGGAAAGGCCGGTGAGATCCGGACGTTCTTCTTTCGGTGCCGCTTCCACGGCGAAATGTCCGGCTTTCATCTGCTTTTCCGCCCAGCTCGTGCCACCGCCGGAGAACATGGCGTAAGACACGAAATCGCTGGGGCTGAAACGGGCGACGCGGACATCAAGCCCTTCGGCCCGCACGCTCGCCATCGGCACCAGCGCCGTGCGCAGGGTCAGCTGCAATTCTTCCGCGACCCAGGTCTGCACCGCAGCGAGAGCCGCGCGCACCCGCGCCTCGCCGGCCGGCGGTATGGCGACGAGAGCACCGTCACCCCCGAAGACAAAGGGATAGTCACCCTTGTCCAGAGCATTGAGCACCGCCGAAATCACGCTGGCGCCGGCCATGTTGACGGACTTGTAGTGACCCGAGGCAATCGCCTTGGTGGAGCTGACGATGTCGGCAATCGCGAGAAACCAGTCGTCGGGAAGCGGCTGGTAGTTGCTGCTGTCGGTAACGCCTTCGAAACGGGTGAAGGCCGGCAGTCCATGGAAGAAATCGTCGTTCGATTGATCGGCCATGACATATCCTCCTTAAATTCCGAAGATTTCCGAATCTTATCCCTACAACATCGGTTCGGAAAAACCAGCGGGCGGTCGACGGGGCCATGTTTGCCGTGCTAGTCCGGTCACGGGAGAAACATGGGCATCAAGTTTCGCGTCATCGCATCCGAATAGGCGTCACTCCTTCTTCGGTTCGAAGCACGCTTCAAGGACAAGACATATACGATGAGCCGCCTGGATAGTTTCATCCGTCGCCTGACCGCGCAGCGTGACATTCTCAACAGCATTGCCGACGAGGTCAAAACGCTCGATGGTCCGGTGCTTGAGCTCGGCCTCGGCAACGGCCGCACCTTCGATCACCTGCGCGAACTCTTCACTGATCGCCGCATCATCGCCTTCGACCGCGCAGCGCATGCCTACGGCCCGTCGATGCCGGAGGAGAGCAATCTCGTCCTCGGTGAAATCAAGGAAACCGCCCGGGATTTCATCGGCAGCGGCGCATCTCTCGCCCACGCAGATATAGGCACCGGCTACGAGGATATCGATGCGGTGACGCTGACGTGGCTGCCCGAGATCATGGCCGGCGTTCTCGCTTCCAGCGGTCTCGCCGTCAGCGGCCTGCCGCTCGACCATGCGGATCTCGACGCTCTGCCCTTGCCGCCAGGCATCAAAGACGGCCGCTATCACATCTATCGCCGCAAATAGGGCTCAACGCAGAAACAACACATCGAATTGTTCGCCGGCCACCGGCAGGTCGGCGACTTTCATCTCGACGACGCGATCCTCGAAAAAAGCGAGGCATCCCGAGTAATAGCCTGCGAGCTCGGCAACGAAGGTGGAGGCCTGCGCACTGCCGTAAAAAGCCGGCGTGAACTCCATGTAGAGCGGTACCTTGCGGGCCAGAAGCGCCTGCATCGAGCGGCAGGCAACGGGCTCGTAGCCTTCGATATCCATCCAGATCAACCCGACATCGCCGGCATCCACACCGACATCGCTCAATATCTCGGCAACCGGCCTGACCGGCACGGAAATCTTCTCATCGCTGGCGCTCTGTCGCAGTGCGCTGCTTTTGCCGTGGTTCTTGCTGTTCAGGTAGAAATCAAGTCGTCCATCGCGATCGCCGGCAGCGCAGTTCACGGCGGTCACCACATGCTGCAGGTGGTTATCGGCGATATTTGCAGCAAGAAGCTTGAAATTTCTGGGATCCGGCTCGACGCTGACGATACGGGCATAGACGCCGCTCAAGGCGAAATAAACGGTCTGCGTGCCGATGTTGCCGCCGAGTTCGAGCAACACGGTGCCCTTGCGCAGCAGACCCCGTTCTCGAAGCACGGTCAGCAACCGATCGACGTGATCGCGTTCGAAATGACCCTTACGGAAGACTTTGCGGCCGATGTAATCGACCGGAGAAAAACTGAGGACATGATCGCCGCAGTCGACCGTCATCGCCATCACACGCGGCCCGATGGCACTGATCAGGATATCGCGGCCAAGGCGCGTATCGAACAGGCGCGTGGCGATGCGGTCCCGCATTTTTCGCAGGCTGCGCTTCCAGAATTTGGCTTTGAAAATCTTGGCGTCGTTCATTGCGGCCATCCCTACACCGACGCGCGGGCTTATGCAAAGCGGCCGCTCTCGTCCTTCGGAACGATGTAGACGCGCAGGGGTTCGGCACGCCCACGCACCGCGATTTCACGGCTTTCGATACCCTCGAGAACGACGCCGGAGAGGGTTGCCACCGGCTCGGAAAAGACGAGGGCGCTGTCGAATTCCTTGGCGGCGCTCTCCAGGCGGCTGGCGACATTGACGGTGTCGCCGATCGCCGTCAGGTTCTTCACATTGCCATAGCCCATCGATCCCACCACCGCCGAGCCGGTGTGCACGCCGATCGCGATTTCCAGCGGGCGTGACAGTTCGTCGGCGAGTTCGGCGCTGAGCTTGTCGATTTCCTTGACGATAGCCCCTGCCGCTCTCAGCGCCTGACGGCATGCCTCATCCGGTGCGGTCCGCAGGCCGAAAAGCGCCATGGCGCCGTCACCGATGAACTTGTCCAGCCGACCGCCATTATCCTCGATGATGCGGCCAACCATAGCGAAATAGCGATTGAGAAGGAAAACGATGTCGAAGGGCAGCCGCTCTTCCGTCAATGTTGTGAAATGGCGGAGATCGCAGAAAAACACGACGATCTCGCGCTCCCGGCCGGGCGTTGCCGCCTGGCTGAGGACAGGAATGGTCGCCTCGGCCGCCGGCACCAAAAGCGGCACGACGCTGACATCGCCGGTCGGGCGCAGCTGGCAGGCAAGACGGACGTCGGGCGTGGCACCGATCCGGTTGAGCGTCTTCTGTTCAATCCCGTCGGGAGGAGGCAGGTTGCTCATGCCTTCGATGATCTGCACACGGCACGTCGAGCATTGTCCTTTGCCGCCGCAGACGGAGTAATGCGGAATGCCGCCAAGACGGCTTGCCTCCAGCACGGTAAATCCGCGTGGCGTGTGCACGACCTCGCCGCTGGCATAACGGACCGCCACCTGGTCCTGGCGTTCGCGCATCCTGCGGTGCATGCGAAAGGCGAAAAGGCCGATGATCGAGGCGCTGAAGGCGCCGTAAAAGCCGGCGCGGTAGGGCCAGATTTCATCCGCCATCTGGCTGCCGGGTATCGACCCGGTTTCGCCATAGCTGCGCATATCGCTATAATAGCCGCCGCGATAGCCACGTTCGTCATCATGCGCGACCTCATAGGTCACGGTCTTGCCCATCGCGGCAAATCCGAGCAGGGCGAGGACCGGCAGGATGATCGCGAAAGACAGCATGACCGGCGCAATCGCGACATACCAGGAGCGATAACGCAGCCAGAAGTGAATGCCGAGACAGCCGTGAATCCAGACGACGATGAGCACCGTGACCTGTCTTACGCCATTGGCGGGCGAAGTGATCCAGAGGCTGCGGACGATGGCGCGGTAGCTGTCGTTATAGCCGTAGAGCTCATGCAGGATGCGCGTGCCGATGATATGGTCGATCAACAGCACGGGCACGAGCAAGCCGGTGACGATCTGGAAGGCCTCACGCGCCGGCATGACCAGTGTGCGGCGTTTGTAGAGCAGATGCAGCACCAGCAGGATATGAACGATCAGGGCGCCATAAAGGACGACCGTCCCGACCGGATTGCGCCAGACTGCCAGAAACCAGCGCTGCGCGTGATCGGCGACGCC
>JAGWJK010000335.1 GCA_028865845.1 Rhizobiaceae bacterium | reverse complement strand
TTGCCCTCGACGGCGACCATGTCGTTGTCGGCGCGATAGTCCTCGACCGCCTTTTCGGCGACAAGCACCTGCTGGCGCAGGTCTTCCAATCGGCTGTCCAGCGCAGTGTTGCTCGTCTTGTAGCTGGTGGCGGCCGCCTTGCTTTCCTCCTCGATGAAGGAGGAGACGAGCTGGTTGGCGATATCGGCTGATTTCTGCGGGTCGCGCGTGGTGACCTTCATCGACACGACGTAGGTGCCGGCTTCGCGGGCAATGACGATCGCCTTCGAGAGCACCATCGTCGCCACGTACTTCGCGGCATCGCCGGTGGCGCCGCCATTGAAACGCGAGTCCTGGTCGAGCTTCAGCGCATCGACCACGCGGCCGAGCACCCTGCCCGAGGAGAAGATTTGCGTCTGGCTGTCGATGAGCGTGGAGATCAGCTCCGGCGCCGTGGTGGTACCCTGCGCAGAATCGGACGCGCTCATCTGGCGCGGGTCGAAATAGATACTGGTCTCGGCCGTGAATTTCTGCGGCAGCAACGGGATGACGGCTGCGCCGCCCACCGCTCCGACGACGGCAAGTGCGAGCACGACGAACTTCTTTCCCCAGATTGCGCGCATGGCGCTGCGCAGATCAAGAAGCGGCGCGTCGGCAGCGGGCACGGCGACGGAAGCGGGCTTAACGGGCGGCGGCGCGATGACAACAGGTTCGACGATTGCCGGTGCGGCAGCGACGGGCTCGGTAGCGACGGGTGCGGCGGCAACCGGTTCGGCTACCGGCTGCTCAGGCGCCCTGAACATCGCTTCGATCTTGCGGTCGATTTCCGCGACCTTGCTTTCGGCTTCGTCACGGACGGAAAGCGATTTTTCGACGGCTTCGACCTTTTCCGGAGCTGCCGCGAGATCGACCTCCTGGACGAAGTCTCTCGGCCGAACAATCGGGCTGCGCAGGCGCACGACTTCGCGCTGTCCCTCGGACGGCTCGTTGCCCTGCCAACCCTGGAGCTGGCTCAATCTCTTGCTGCGTTCCGATGAACTCATGTCACATTCCGCGGGCCTGCCTGAACGTCCGGCAGGGTGGCTGCCGGCTCGCACTTTCCGGCCTCACGCGCGACTTTAGAAATGTTTGGCTAACGGAACATTAAGGACGTTCCCAGGAAGTGTCATGGCGCGGCTGGCAAGGCAACGGAGGGAAGCTCCTCTTCATCAATATTCAACCCGACCACCCCTATGACACCATGCCATTGGCGACGAGAAAAAGTCGGAGTTTGGAATGACCGCAATCATGACGAAACTGCTGCGCCGATCGCTTGCCGCAACGGTTCTGATCGCCTCGATCACGCAAGCCGATGCCGGCTTTGCCGCATCACAGATCTGTTATCGCGGCGTCAATATTTCAGGGGCGGAATTCGGCGACCGGAGCAGCGCGCCCAATACCGGCTATACCTATCCGTCCGAAGCCACGGTGCGCTATTTCGCCGACAAGGGCATGAACGTCGTGCGCCTCCCCTTCCGTTGGGAGCGGCTGCAGCCGGTGCTGGGACAATCGCTCGACGGCGATGAGCTGCAGAGGCTGAAGGACGCCGTAGCGCTCATCCAGAAGCACGGCATGGCCGTCGTCCTCGATCCACACAATTTCGGCTATTACGACAAGGGCCAGCTCACGCAACAGCCGGCAACCGATCTCGCCTTTGGCGATTTCTGGGCGCGTCTTGCAGTCGAATTCGCCAATCAGAAAGGCGTCTCCTTCGGCCTGATGAACGAGCCGCACGATATCAAGGCGCCGGAATGGCTCGAAGCGGCCAATACCGCGATCCGCAGCATTCGCGCCGTCGGCGCCCGAAACCTCATTCTCGTGCCGGGCACGAATTGGACAGGCGCACACAGCTGGGATGCGGATGTGCTCGGCGGTGGGGCAAACAGCACGGTGATGCTCGGCATCAAGGACCCGCTGGATTTCTATGCCTTCGAATTCCACCAGTATCTCGATGCCGACAGCTCCGGCACCCATCCCGTCTGCGACGGCATCGACGGCGCCAAGAAAGGTTTGAGCGACGTCAGCGACTGGCTGCGCACCAATGGCAAACGCGGCTTCCTCGGCGAATTCGGCGTCGCCGGCACGAATGACTGCCTAGATGGCCTGAAACAGGTGCTCGACACTATGAACCAGAACAGCGATGTCTGGCTCGGCTGGACCTACTGGACCGCCGGCGACTGGTGGTCGCCCAACGAGCCCCTGAACGTGCAGCCACACAACGGCAAGGATCGGCCGCAGATGAAGGTATTGGACGACGGCTTGAACAAGAAATCGTCAGCCGCGCCATCATGCGTGCTGGTGAAAGCGGCGAAGTGACGGGTGACTGACCCTGCTATTTGCCGCGAATCACCCGGCTGGTATGTTGCGCCCGCGAGAGACGCAACGACCTCGGATACTTCATGCAAAGTCCAACCGAAAAGCAGCCGATAAATTATACGATTCTCGCCATCTCGCTGCTCGCGGTCCTCTATAACTGCATCCTCGCCTTCATAAATCACAATATCATGCCGCTGACGCCGAGCTCGGTCGTGATCAGCGAAGTGCTGCTGCAGGTGGCGAGCTTCGCCTATCTTCTGACGAAGGGGATATATGAGGAGGATATAGGGCCCCTCCTCTACCTGCTTCTGACTGTCGCACTGACGGTCTTCGTCATCGCCATCAACAAGCAGCCCTATATCGACCATTTGCGCAACGTGATGATCATCTTCGTATTTTCCATCATGGGGCGGCTCAGCAACGAGCGCACGGTCAAGCTTGCCTTCAGGATCTCCTGTTTGGTGGTGCTGATAGTGTTGATCATAGAAATCGTGTCGGTGAAGGAATATGTCGCGCTGTTTCATCCGGCCGAGTATTTCCAGAACACGCGCGGCGTGCCGCCGGCGACCTACAGTGATCTCGGCCTGTTTCGCGGCGCACTCGGCTTCGAGGGGCGTTTTTCCTTTGGCCTGATAGACCATCGCTCGTCCTCGATCTTCCTGGAGCAGGTGTCGCTTGCGAATTTCTGTGGCGTGATGGTCCTTTACCTGATCAGCTTCTCCAACCGGTTGCGGCTGCTCGACCGACTGCTGTTCCTGTCGACGGTCGTGCTGATCCTGCTGACGAACGACACGCGCACGATGCTGATCTTCAGCCTCATCTGCATTGCCGGCTATTTTATCTATCCCTGGCTTCCGAAAGCGCTCGATCTCTTGACCATGCCGGTGATCATCATCGCCGGCTTCGTCATTCACGCGCTCGAACCGACCGTTACCGGCGACAATTTCGTCGGGCGCATCAATGGCACCGTGCGCGCTTTTCTCGGCATGGACCTGCAGAGCGCCATCGGCCTCGAGGTCGATCAGGTCGGCGTCTTCGTCGACAGTGGGTACGTGTACATCATCTACGGCGCCACCATCTTCGGCCTGATCCTGTTCTGGCTCTATGCTTCCCTCTATCCGTCGGGGAAGACCGTCAATCAGCGCCGCCTCGGCCATGCCCTTTCCCTCTTTATGTTCCTGAACCTGATGATCGGCTCCACCGCGATCTTCTCGATGAAGACCGCCGGCCTGATCTGGCTTCTGGTCGGCTTCCTCAAATTCAACGAGGGCACGCAGGCAAAAGAGCCCCAGACTCTCGCCGTGGCCGCCGGCAGCTAAGGCGGGGATGCGCCGCCGGAAGGCGCAACGGGAACGGAATTTCCTGATATCTTGCCTAAAGTAACGATCGAACCGCAGTGGAGGGCGGTATTCCCCACACCTTCGATTTGATTTAAGCAGGCCGGTACTCCGAGGCGGAAGAGAGAACAGACATGAAGAGCTATGTGCTAACCGTATCCTGCAAGTCCACGCGCGGCATCGTCGCGGCGATTGCCAATTATCTGGCGGACCAGGGCTGCAACATCGTCGACAGCTCGCAGTTCGACGACCTCGACACCGGCAAGTTCTTCATGCGCGTCAGCTTCATTTCCGAGGAGGGAGTGGCACAGGACAAGCTCATCGAAGGCTTCAAGCCGATCGCCGCGAAATTCGAGATGGATGCAGAAATCTACGACGCCCAGAAGCGCATGAAGGTGCTGCTCATGGTGTCGCGCTTCGGCCATTGCCTCAACGACTTGCTCTACCGCTGGAAGATCGGCGCCCTGCCGATCGACATCGTCGGCGTGGTCTCCAACCATTTCGAATACCAAAAGGTGGTCGTGAACCACGACATCCCCTTCCACCACATCAAGGTGACGAAGGAAAACAAGCCGCAGGCCGAGGCGCAGATCCTCGACATCGTCGACCAGACCGGCACGGAACTCATCGTGCTTGCCCGCTACATGCAGGTGCTCTCGGACGCCATGTGCCGGAAGATGTCGGGCCGGATCATCAACATCCACCATTCCTTCCTGCCGAGCTTCAAGGGCGCCAATCCCTACAAGCAGGCCTATGAGCGCGGCGTGAAGCTGATCGGCGCTACGGCCCACTACGTGACGGCCGATCTCGATGAAGGTCCGATCATCGAGCAGGACACGGCGCGCATCACCCACGCCCAATCGGCCGAAGATTACGTGTCGATCGGCCGCGATGTCGAAAGCCAGGTGCTGGCGCGCGCCATCCATGCGCATATCCATTACCGCACCTTCCTCAACGGCAATCGCACGATCGTCTTCCCGGCAAGCCCCGGAAGCTACGCCTCGGAACGCATGGGCTGAACGGCGCAAACGCTGGCTTGCTGCGAGCAGGACGAAAAGGAAAATGCAGGGTCTTTTAACGACAAAGACTCAAACGCTTTCCTTTTCCCTCCAGACTGCGATTTAATGCGATCGACGACGAATCGCCGACAAGTTGCGGAGGGGGAAATTGTCTCTGATTCTGCGTAAAATAGTGCCGCGATCGGTGCTGGTCCTGATGCTGATGGCGCAGGCCGCAGCGGCTGCGACGCATGAGGAAGACCCGGCAAAGATCGACCTCGCCAAGCTGATCGAATGCACGACCTATGACGTGCCGAGCTATACCGGCTTCTCGATGTGGCTGACCGGGCCGGAAAGCGCCAAGGCGATGAAGCTGTTCGGCATGTACGAGCAGCCGTCCAGCAATTTGCTGTTGCGCGAATTCAAGCTTGAAGCCCCCATCAACGTCTTCGGGCGGACGACCGACCGGATCGCCTTTACCTCAACCGGCCCGCTCGCCGTTTTCGACGAGGCCAATCCGCATCCGCTCGCAACCCAGCTTCAGGTCACGGCGGCGGTGGATATGTCGGACAAGTTTCTCGCCGAAAAAGAGATTTTTTCCCACAAGGAACAGCTGCAGAATTCCGACACCGTGCTTCATTCCCGCATTGCCCTCGACGTCTCGACCGACCTCAGGCATCCTGGCAAGACATTAGCCGGCTGCAGCTATTCCATTGAGGTCGAATGAGTTTCCGCTTCGCACCTCTCCCACCCTATGCACGCGCGAATGGAAACCTATCTTATATCTTTGAGCCGGAATTCCCGATTGCGCCCCGCATCCGGCAAACGAAATAAAGGAAGCGCTAACGCTTTGAAACTGCCCGTCATCTTCTTCTCAATCGATTTTTGTAGAAGACCTTATGCGCTAGTCTCGATACCGTGAATTACCTGGGGGTGCCATGACCGATGCCGCGCTTGTCAACCGTATGCAACTGCCACGACCGGATGTGACGCCCGAGGAAGCAGCCGCGATCCTGCAGGAGCATTACGGACTTACCGGACCGCTTCTGGAACTGGGCAGCCAGCAGGACCGCAACTATCGGATCGACACTGGCGACGCTTCCTATGTGCTGAAG
>JAGWJK010000334.1 GCA_028865845.1 Rhizobiaceae bacterium | reverse complement strand
CGCCGAAGCCGCTTCGGAATAAGATCGCAATTTCCGCCTCCCCGACAGGACGCGTCGGGAAGGACATGTATCGAAAAAGGCAGCACATCCGATGTGCTGCCTTTTTCGCTTCCGGATGCAGCGACACGCACCCGTGCGCTGAAGACGACGTTCTCTTTCCTGTCATCCTTTGCCTGTAGACGCGCGCATTTCCACATCGTGATCGCCGGTGATGCGCAAGGAATTCCAGATGATTTCAGATGCCGAATCCGCGTGCCGCTTCTGTCTTGAAAACAATTTGCTCGTCGATCGACCGCTGGGTCGCAACCAATCCTTCTACATGCTCGGCAGTATCGATCCCACGCTTGCCGACGCCGTCATGATCATTCCGCATCGCCACGTCGAAAGCCCTTTCGAGATTGGTGCAGCGGAATGGGCCGACCTGCAGGAAATGCTGACACTGGCGAAGACGCATCTTGCCGGAACCAACCCGGACGGTTTCACGCTCGGCTGGAATGTCGGAGCAGTTGGCGGCCAGACGGTGTTTCACGCCCACCTGCATGTCATCTCCCGTTTTGCCGACGAACCCCAAGCCGGCAGGGGTATCCGCGCGTTCATTCGCGGCTAGTTTTTCCACGTCGCCGCCCTTTAAACTCTTCAAATTACGTCCCATATTCACCGCAGTTGCTTTGCGGCAAATCCCAATCCGCTGCGGAGCGAAAAGAGCTTGCCTTTTGAGGGAGCTCAATCTCAGTCATCGTCCTGCGCCTTATAAGGGCATGGCGATCCATGGAGGTCAGATATGAATATTGAAAAATACTCCGAGCGGGTTCGTGGTTTTCTGCAATCCGCACAGACGAATGCCCTTTCGCAAGGTCATCAGCAATTCACCCCCGAACATGTCCTGAAGGTGCTCTTGGACGATGATCAGGGCATGGCCGCGTCGCTGATCGAACGCGCCGGCGGTGATGCAAAGGCTGCCCGCCTTGCCAACGACGCCGCAATCGCGAAATTCCCGAAAGTTTCCGGTGGGGATGGCCAGGTTTATCTTACCGCGCCACTCGCCAAAGTCTTCACCGCTGCCGAAGAGGCCGCGAAGAAGGCCGGTGACAGCTTCGTCACTGTCGAGCGTCTGCTGCAGGCGCTGGCGATCGAACCGACCGCATCGACGTCAGCGACCCTGAAGAAAGCCGGCGTCACTCCTGTCGCCCTCAATCAGGTCATCAACGACATCCGCAAGGGCCGCACGGCCGACAGCTCCAATGCCGAGCAGGGCTTCGATTCCCTGAAGAAATATGCCCGCGACCTCACCGCCGAGGCACGCGAGGGCAAGCTTGATCCGGTGATCGGCCGCGACGACGAAATTCGCCGCACTATTCAAGTTCTGTCCCGCCGCACCAAAAACAATCCGGTGCTGATCGGCGAGCCCGGCGTCGGCAAGACGGCGATCGTCGAAGGCCTTGCCCTGCGCATCGTCAACGGCGACGTGCCGGAATCGCTGAAGGACAAGAAGCTTATGGCGCTCGACATGGGCGCGCTGATTGCCGGTGCGAAGTTCCGCGGCGAATTCGAAGAGCGGCTGAAGGCCGTGCTCAACGAAGTACAGTCGGAAAACGGCGAGATCATCCTCTTTATCGACGAAATGCACACTCTCGTCGGCGCCGGCAAGGGCGACGGGGCGATGGATGCCTCCAACCTGTTGAAGCCCGCACTTGCCCGTGGCGAGCTGCATTGCGTCGGTGCGACCACGCTCGACGAATATCGCAAGCATGTCGAGAAGGATCCGGCACTTGCCCGGCGCTTCCAGCCTGTCATGGTTGAAGAGCCGACGGTCGAGGACACGATCTCGATCCTGCGTGGCTTGAAGGAAAAATACGAGCAGCACCACAAGGTCCGCATCGCCGATGCCGCCCTGGTTGCCGCTGCGACGCTTTCGAACCGCTACATCACCGATCGCTTCCTGCCGGACAAGGCCATCGACCTGATGGACGAAGCCGCCGCCCGGCTGCGCATGCAGGTCGATTCGAAGCCAGAAGAACTCGACGAGCTCGATCGCCGCATCATCCAGCTGAAGATCGAACGCGAGGCCCTGAAGAAGGAAACCGATCAGGCCTCGGCCGACCGGCTGAAGCGCCTGGAGGTCGATCTTGCTTCGTTCGAAGAGGAAGCCGATGCGCTGACCGCGCGCTGGCAGGCCGAAAAGCAGAAGCTGGGTCTTGCAGCCGATCTGAAGAAGCAACTCGAAGACGCCCGCAACGAACTGGCGATTGCCCAGCGCAAGGGTGAATTCCAGCGCGCCGGCGAGCTTGCCTACGGCGTGATCCCGAACCTGGAAAAGGACCTCCATGCTGCCGAACAGCAGGAAGGCGGCCATGATTCCATGGTGCAGGAGGTCGTCACCGCCGACAACATCGCTCACGTGGTCTCCCGCTGGACGGGGATCCCCGTCGACAAGATGCTGGAAGGCGAGCGGGACAAGCTGCTGAGGATGGAAGACGAGCTTGCGAAATGGGTGGTCGGCCAGGGTGATGCGGTTCAAGCCGTATCGCGGGCGGTCCGTCGGTCGCGCGCCGGCCTGCAGGATCCGAACCGGCCGATCGGCTCGTTCATCTTCCTCGGACCGACCGGCGTCGGCAAGACCGAGCTCACCAAGGCGTTGGCCCGGTTCCTCTTCGACGACGACACCGCGATGGTGCGCATGGACATGTCGGAATACATGGAGAAGCACTCCGTTGCCCGGCTGATCGGCGCTCCTCCCGGCTATGTCGGTTATGAGGAGGGCGGTACGCTCACCGAAGCCGTCCGCCGCCGGCCCTACCAGGTCGTTCTGTTCGACGAGATCGAGAAGGCGCATCCGGATGTCTTCAACGTGCTGCTCCAGGTTCTGGACGACGGCCGTCTGACGGATGGACAGGGCCGCACGGTCGACTTCCGTAACACGATGATCATCATGACGTCGAATCTTGGCGCCGAATACCTGACCCAGCTCCGGGAAGGGGACGACAGCGACACCGTACGCGAACAGGTGATGGATGTGGTGCGGGCGCATTTCCGGCCGGAATTCCTGAACCGCGTCGACGAGATCATCCTGTTCCATCGCCTGAAGCGCGATGAGATGGGTGCGATCGTCAACATCCAGCTCGAACGTCTGGTCAGGCTGTTGGGCGAGCGCAAGATCACGCTGGACCTCGACGACGATGCCCGCAACTGGCTTGCCAACAAGGGTTACGATCCAGTCTATGGCGCAAGGCCGCTGAAGCGGGTGATCCAGAAGTATGTTCAGGATCCGCTTGCGGAGCAGATCCTTTCCGGACAGGTGCCTGATGGATCGCGCGTCAAGGTCACCAGCGGTTCCGATCGTCTGCTGTTCCATCCGCGCCAGGCCGTCAACGAAGCGGCATAAGGCTGAGGACTTCCGAATGAAATGAAAATGGCGGCCCGAGGGTCGCCATTTTTGTCGGAGTCTTAGGTATGTCGGCCGCTGCGGTAGGACGCATCCGCCGAGCGCCATTATTCCTTGCTCGCCACCTGCTTGGCCTTGTCGTCGCTCAGCAGCGAATCGATGCGCCGGCGCTCGTCTTCGAATTTGGCGAGTGCATCGCCGTCCAGCGTCTTGCCGCCCGGCAGGCGGATACGCAGCGGGTCGACCTTGGTGCCGTTGACGATCAGCTCGTAATGAAGATGCGGGCCGGTTGCGAGGCCGGTGGAGCCGATGAAGCCGATAACCTGGCCCTGCACGATTTTTGCGCCGGGAACGACGCCCTTGGCGATGGCGCTCTGGTGGTTGTAGGAGGACACATAGCCGTTGGCGTGGCGGATCAGCGTCTGATTGCCGAAGCCGCCGGAATCCCAGCCGGCCTTTTCGACGATGCCGTTGCCGGCCGCGATGATCGGCGTGCCCCGCGGGGCTGCCCAGTCGACACCGGTGTGCATGCGGGCAAATCCGAGGATCGGGTGGCGGCGCATGCCGAAGCCGGATTTGAAGACGCCCGTCGGCACGGGATTGCGCAGCAGGAATTGCCGGATGCTTTTGCCGTTCTCGTCGAAATAGTCGATCGAATGATCGTCGGGATCTTCGAAGCGGTAGAAGCGGGTGACTGTGTCGCCGAATTTGGCGTTGACGTAGAGCAATTCGGAATCGGCCGTCGCCTGGCCGTTCGCGTCGGTCACCGAGAAGAAGGCTTCCAGAGAGTCCGATGGCTTCAGTTGCGCCTGGAAATCGACGTTGCTGGCGAGCAGCTTGACGATCTGCGCGATCATCTCCTTGGTCATGCCGTAGGAGAGGCCGGCGCGATAGATGCCGTCATAGACGCTCGGCAGGTCGCGTCCAGTCGACAGCTGCGGTGCATCATTGTCGAAGGCTGTGGCGATCGCGTCCAGCATCGGCGGCTCGCTGCCGGCGACGAAATCGCCGCTGTCATTTTCGGCGACCGTCAGCACATGCTTGGTACCGCGATAGATGCTGGCGCGAATGATCTTCGCCTGCTCGCCCTTCTGCAGGATGCCGATGCGCAGGACATCGCCGGCCGACAGGTCGGGCGAACCGAACAGCGGCACGATCTTGGCGGTGATGTCGTCGGCGTCGGTCTTGAGGTAGCCGGCGCCCGTCAGGGCCGTTGCGATCGGCGTGTCCTCGCGCACGGGGATGATGTCGTCGGCAAATTCCTGCGTCTGCGGGGTGACCGCCTCCGGCGCCGAAACGGACATGTTCTCCTCGACGACGCGCGCGGCAAGCCCCGCGGTAAGATCGACATCGGTGTCGTCTGTCGCAAAGCGTCGGGGATCGACGTAATAGAGCGCCGAAAGCTGGGTGTTCCCGTCGGTCAGCACCGAACCGTTGGAGCGGACATTTTCCTCGACCTCGTCGAGCGACATGGAGCCGGCAAGCGGGAAGGGAGCATCCTTGGTGGGGAAGGGGATGGTCTTCAGGCTGACTTCGGATTCGACGTCTGAGCCGTAGATGGCGCCGGTGCGGTTGGCCGGCGGCGGAATGTTCTCGTCGGCGGAAAAGATCGCCAGCGGATCGAAGGAAGGGTAGCTTTCGGTCGCGACGCGATTGGTGGCAAGCGCCATCTTCACATGCGCGAACGGCTGGCGGCGCACCACTTCCTTGTCGCCGTCGTGCGAGACGGTCGACACTTCCAGTATGGTGCGATCGGAAGGCTTCGAGGCGATCGCTGTCGGGACGAGACGCCCGCCACGTGTCACCTGGTCTTCCGTGCCGTCGTGGTTGCCGTTGTCCGACGTCGCATAGGCCTCGGCGGGGATGGCAAGCTGCTGGCGGCCGTCTAGTGCTGCAAACAGCGCGACGCCCATCAGGATGCTGGAGGTGATGCCGGTGAGGAACGTGCCCGAAAGCCAGCGTAGCGAAACTTCGCGCCGGTCCGGTGCCCGTCTTCCATCAGCCAAGATTGGCGGCTCGTTGCCGAGCGATCGGAGCATCATCTTGTCCGTCATCATGCCAATCTGGTCCGGTTCCTCTTCTGCGAGCCATGTGGCTGGGGCGAAAGATGTGCATATTTATGACGAAGGAGTCAAATGAGCAGGAAATTGCTCATCTGCGCGAATGGGCGTCGTGAAACCCACATTTTCGGTCAGTGCCGGGGATATTTGGTATGGGATTGGGTGGGTTCAAGAGGGGATGCTGTCACAGTTGATGGATTGGCGCGAGCATAGCCCGTGGTTTGGCAGCTTGTGATGGCGGTTGGCGGGAGAGTTGGGTTGTTTGGGGGGAGCATTTTAGGGGATGATACAAATAAGTTAGGTTTATCAGTGGCTTGTATGATTTTTGATTTTTTTGCGAAGGCGGTGTTGAC
>JAGWJK010000333.1 GCA_028865845.1 Rhizobiaceae bacterium | reverse complement strand
CGACCCGTGCTCGCCAGACTGCTGAAGGAGCTCGCCGCCGGCGACGTCCTCGTCGTCGTGCGGCTTGACAGACTAGCACGATCAGTAAGCCATCTGCTCGATGTCATCGAGGACCTCGAACAACGCGGCGTCCATTTCCGATCGCTTCGCGATCCGATCGACACATCGACACCGCAGGGGATGTTCTCGCTCCAAGTCCTTGGCGCTGTTGCCCAGCTCGAGCGTGCCTTGAATTCCGAACGGACGAGATCGGGGATGAAGGCAGCCAAGGCGCGGGGACGGATTGCTGGCAACCCTGGCCTTCGCCAACAGCGCCCGGAAGCGATACGGGCTGCGGCCGCGGCAAAAAACCAGGCCTATCTCGAAGAGCTGACCACCTCGGCACAGACCTGGCTTCCGATGGTGAAGCGACTTCGCCCGCAGCATAGCTGGGACAATGTCGTCCTGGTCCTCAACCGCAAGGGCCACGACTGGACCGTTGAGCGGTTGCGCCGCGCTGTCCATCGCATGGTTCGCGAAAAGCTCGCGGACCCCGAACTGTTGGCCCGCTCTCCCCGCAGGCCGGTAGACGATCGCCATATGAAGCTGGTGGCGGCAATCGCGATCGCAGATCCGAGCTTGTCACTGCGCGAAATTGCGGGGCAATTGGATCAGATGGGAGAGCGTCCGGTTCGCGGCGGTCGGAAATGGCAGCCCTCGTCCGTGAAAGCGCTCATGGATGAGGCGTTTCGCTTCGGGCTTCTGCGGGATTGAGGAGTTCGCGTGCCAGCGAAAGATCGCTTTTGAACGATTTCGCGGCGTCAACGTCGGGAGATTGGGTCCTTCATCGTCACGTCGCCAGATGGAGATAATCAGCGCTGTCTCAAAGTGACAGTTCTTTTTTGCGTGGTTCCGCTTTGGGCCGCTCGGCTGAGGTCCGATCGGGAACTTCCTCTCCCGAACTTCTCGAACGCCAAAATCAGCCAATCGTCAGGATGATCAAAATCAGATCGCGCACCGGCGAAAACCTGCATTTGTGCAATCGTCGGAAGCGTGGGACACCGCCATGACACAGACAGGCGGGTCATGGGCGTATTCGGGTTCATCGGTATGGAAGCTCGACCGAAAGGGCGCTGACACCAAACAAGGTAATTTCTGTTCGCCCGAAATTCGGAGAAGCACCCCAAAGAAAGCGGGTGGCCTGTTCGAACTGAGCCAGTGTTATCTCTCCCCTCCCCGCCTCGGCGTCATTGACCGGCTCCATTGTGGCAGTCAGAAGATCGGCATGGCGGATCTCCGGAGCCGTCGGCGATGCGCGCGACACGGCCGTCGAACAGCCAGAGCAGATCAATTCAGCCAACCCGCCCCGGCATTCAAATCGAAAACCGCAATGCGTGAAGCCTCCCGGGTAGAAGTGACACAAACGGCGCCGATGGATGGCGGCAAAGAGCAAGGCCTTCGATGACGTCGCTGCGGATCCTCCAGGCGCGCGACTATCGTCGCAGATTTTCAGGATCGGGATGGAAGTCGTGATCTTCGGAAACCGGACCTCCGAGAGACAGCCAGGTGTTTAGATCAAAGATCCCCACGGCATACCGAACTCCAACCGGGCCTTGCCGGGACGAGATCAGCTCATCCTCAAACGACCGCGACGTCAGAGAAAGGAGTGGAATGGGCTTCACCATCCGATCCGTCCTTGCAGTTGCCGCTAGCAATACCGCGCCATTGAGATCAGCGGCAGAACCAGCTCGCTGGCAGTGAAGCTCCCCACTGTGATACGCTCACTCCCGCTGCGGATCGCTTCGACCGCGGCGGTCTCGACCAGCCGGAAAATCCGGACGGCCACACCGTCGGTTAACTCAAGCATACACTGACGGACTACCGCAGTGTCCCGATGTCAGATCGCCCCCGGAGTTTCGGAATGCCGGCCAGGCTCGACAGTGGCTGTGCCAGATATTTGTCACTCAGCCAATGTTTCAATGGAAGCTTCGAAACGTTCGTCGAGTTGCTGGTCGGTGTGCAAGGCTTGCCGGGCGAGATCGGTTCCGAGGCAGATCAGTCAGCGGAACCTTCGGATCATTGGCCAGAAAGCGGATGACATTGACAAATATCCCCTGTCTTCGGAGGGTATCGGCTAGAACCGCAAGATTTCGCCGATGATCAACATGCGCACGCCCAGGCCACGCATGAGGCCCGGGCACAGCCTTCAGGCGCCAGGCTGCATCGTCCTGTGGTCTCGGCGCTCCGAGCGCGCTCAGCAATTCGCCATAGACGTCCCGCTCGATCGGTTCGGCCGGCATTTGCATGGCAACGACTGGCGTGGTCCCCGCGCCAGTAAAGCGGTCGAACCGAGGTGCGTGATCGCGCAAAAACTTCCGGATGATCTTGATTTTGCAGGTCCCTATATCGCGATGCAGCAGAATACATGGCATCAGGTCTGGCGGTGATTAGGACAGAAAATCCTCCGGTCGACTGATCACCGAGGTTGCGTGTTTCGTCTCAAGCCATCGATCGGCGTGCAGCCAGGCAATGCGCTCTTCGGTGTCGATCCCGGCACGCCGGCAGTAAGCGGGTTGCAGGGCGCGTATTCGATCATGACCATTGCTCCTCGGACAATGGCGGCACATCCTCGAAGACTTCTTGGCCGGCCCGACCCGCAGACAATGCCCGCTCATTCCGCTCGGCAATCCGGCAAAGGGTTCGGGTTTTCCACATGGGGTTCGTAAGGAGGCGGCGCTGCTCGGCGATCGGCGAAACGTTTAGATCTTCACGGCTCGGACGCCCCTCGTCCGCAACGCAGCCGAAGCCACATGATGTTCCGCCAGCGGGATGCACGGGGGTCGCAGATCGGCGAAACGCACTGTCCAGACGACGTTGTCCACAGTCTCGACTTGAACACGAGACAGGTTACGCGGATCATACCGGACGCGCACCCTCTGGCCTCTGCCAGCCAATAGGCTCGGCCCGGGACGCTGTCTTCGCAGGCCATTCGTGGCGGCACGCCCAAGCCTCGATGTATTTCGGCAGGATACCGGCTCGTGATTTCGAGCGCGACCCACTTCTCGAGCTCGTCTAGCGTCATGGCCCCATGCTTTTCGGAGTCGTAGGTGCCACGGTCGGAAACGCATGATCGGCGAGATATTTCAGAGCGACCGGCGCGAAACCCTGGCGTTCAGCTTTCGCTCCTTCCCTGTCTCGAAAGACTGTCTTCTGGACTCGTAACTTACGGCGTTCCAGGAGTGCCCGCACCGTTGGCCGCTCGCGGCTCCGATAGGTATCGCGGATCGCCGCCTCAATGATGCTCTCCACTTCATCAGGGAGCCTGCGGCCGCCATTTACCTGACCCTGCACTACATCGAGGAGCGAGTTTGCCACTGGCGCTCTACGATATGCAACGATGATTGCATACGGGCGCGACCGTTACAGATTGTGCTCTCGCCCAGCTCGCGCGAATTTAACTCCTGGTATAAGCGATACCGCAGCCAGCGCGCGGATCGGCACCTCACGCGTGACGGCTTTGGTCCAGGCTGCACCACTTGCAGCCATTTTGTTGGGTCGCTTCGCCAGCGCCAACGAAACGCTCGCTACCTACCGGGTGCCGATTACAGGGCCACAGGGCGGCTTGACCACGCGATTGCGAGACAGAACAGAAGGGCTGCCGATCAATTCAGCAAGCCTCCAGCTACAAACCAACATGGTCAAGCAAAGCCGACCGGAAGTCCGCATGGCGCAAGACTCGTGAGAAAAGCGCGCCAAGCGGCTTTGGTGCTGAACTCGGACCACCAACCGCGAAAGCGCTTTTAAGGAGGATTCCCTCGAATAGGAAAAGCGGTATACCTGTCAACGCGAAATGAAGCTGAGGCATCTTTCCATGGCCGAAAATCAGAGCGAGAAACCGGTGAATGCAGATCTCACGGAGGTATATCACCACCCGGAAGCATTGCACCCTGACCTAATTTCCCACCTTCGGGATGGTCCGCTCGGGAAGATGATCCATCACCCTCTGCTCATCAACGTCATGACCATGCCCGGCTGCCATAAAGCCGATAACATGATCTATCGCCATCGCAAAGATCAGGTAGCGCAGTCCTGGCAAGATAGAGACTGGTCAGGCTACATCGCCCTGCATGAGCGCCCATACCGCGCAGAGGCTCTCCAGCGCATTCTGTGCATGACGGACCTTCCGATTGATCCTCCAGCTAGTTGGAAACTGATAAAGGCGGTATGGGTCGACAGCGAAAACGTGGACGAGCACGATCGGCTTTGGAACAGCCTCTGGAAAATCGCAACTACAGAGCTGACGCTTGATCCAGACGAGCGGAAGGCCTTCGACGGATTGCCAGATCCAATACCGGTGTGGCATGGCCTCGAGCGTAAAGATCGGGAGCTCCTCGGGCTATCGTGGACAACGGACAAGGGTATTGCCGAGTGGTTCGCACAACGCTTCGCTCGCTCGAATAAACGCCCTGCCTTTATCGCTTCTGGCTTCGTCTCAAAGGAACATGTCCGGGCATATATTTTGGCCAGAGGAGAGGGCGAAATAATCGCCTTTCCCGACACGGGTCCTTAAAATCGTTGTGGAGGACTGCACGAGTACCGGCCGCCATCCATCCCGATCGTGCCTTGGGGGCCCATTGTTCGGCGCACGTCGCAGAAGATTGAACGCTTCAAGTCCAATTCGGATCTATTTCTAGAGCCACGTGATAGGCGGTTTGGTGCAGAGAGCTGCAGATTTGAAATGACCCACTACAGCAGACGAACTCTTACCGCTTCGAATCCACCTCGATGGGTGAATCCGGCGAAATAGGAAACCGAATTGCTCGGCGTAACCCATCAGATAGAAGCCGCTCGATTAGAAATGCCGACGCCGAGCGTTTAAGCTGGCGCCGAGATTACAACGATGACTGACCCAATTCCGATCTCGTTTGTCGACAACTGTCGAGTTCGCTCAGACCTCCAATCCGCAGCGTGACACGATGTTTCGCGCCGCAATCGAAGACCGCTGGTGCCAACTTAGATCTAAACACGATGTGGGGCAGGGGGCAACGTCCGCCGAAGCAATCGGGTATCTTCGCTATCAACCCTCAGACGGCTGCGATCGCCATAACTTACGCGGCCATTCTGGGCGTTGTCATTTCATCCCGCGACAGTCAAAGCTATATCGTCGGCGGCCGGTGCGTGGCGACATGACGGCTTCGATATGAGAGATCTTTTTTCTAAGACGGACCGCTGCACAGTGCTTCCCGATAGTCATCTACTCCAAGAGGAGGGGTCACAGTTGTGACCCTTGTGCAGCCAACGAACATCACACGGATAGGGTCACAGCTGTGACCCTAGGTTCCCGTAGTTCGACTCCGCCAACCCAAACAAACTCCGCTCCAGGTTCAATTGGCCGTCGATCGCGCGATCCACCATTGCCCGGAAATATCCACCTGGCTTCGAGATCTGCTGAGGATCGCGAATATGCTTCTCGAGAACCGTGGCTAGAATCGCGCTCGCCGCATAAACCCCCACCTTTGCACGGCCATCCGCCCAGCCAGCTTCCGAAAGCCCTAACATCCGGCGGAAAATTTCCCCCGAGCCAGCCAATGACGACCAATTCTCAAGTTCGAGACCAGTCATCGATTGCGCCTCCCGGCACGCCACCTTCAGTAGGCCAATCGACACCGAGCCGAGCACCTCGGCCTGAATTTCGTCTACCGGACGAACCTTTCTTGAAATTTCGCTTTCGCCTTGCCGCTCAGGTCGAATTTCACGAGGCTTTTTTTCAAAAGCCATTTCGGCAGCGGAGCTGCCGTCATTGTGGGATAAGTCGCGCT
>JAGWJK010000332.1 GCA_028865845.1 Rhizobiaceae bacterium | reverse complement strand
CTTGGGGCCACCCTCGTCCTTCGACGGGCTCAGGATGAGGGTGGAGGAGCGCTCCTTTCGAAGCACAAAACCCGCCCCAATCCTCATGGTGAGGCGCGCAGCCCGAAGGGCGGAGCCTCGAACCCCGAGGATTGGCCCCGATAACAGTCCCAAAAACAAAAAGGCGCGGCTACCTTTCGGCAGCCGCGCCTTTTTTAGCTCAGATCGCCGGCCTTAAGCAGCGGCGGCCTGCAGTTCCTTGCTGACCATCGAACGGAGCGTGCCGAGATCCTTGGCGAATACGCGGATGCCTTCGGCGAGCTTTTCGGTCGCCATGGCGTCTTCGTTCATCATCCAGCGGAAAGTCTTTTCGTCGACGGCAATTTTGTCGACTGGCTTCTTGTTGTCCGGCGAAAGCTTGCGTTCCAGCTTGCCCTCGTCCTTGGCCAGGTCGTCGAGCAGGTTCGGGCTGATCGTCAGGCGATCGCAACCGGCAAGCGCTTCGACTTCGGCGGGGCTGCGGAAGGAAGCGCCCATGACGATCGTCTTGATGTCGTGAGCCTTGTAGTAGTTGTAGATTTCGCGAACGGACAGAACGCCCGGATCTTCTTCCGGGGTGTAGTCCTTGCCGGTCGACTTCTTGTACCAATCGAGGATGCGGCCGACGAACGGCGAAATCAGGAATACCTTGGCGTCTGCGCAAGCAACGGCCTGAGCCTTGCTGAAGAGCAGTGTCAGGTTGCAGTCGATGCCTTCCTTCTGCAGCACTTCGGCGGCACGAATGCCTTCCCAGGTGGAAGCGAGCTTGATCAGGATGCGGTCCTGGCCGATGCCGCGTTCCTTGTAGGCAGCGATGATCGAGCGAGCCTTGGCGATGGAAGCCTCGGTGTTGAACGACAGGTCGGCATCGACTTCGGTTGAAACGCGGCCGGGAACCAGGCCCGAGAGCGCAGCGCCGACGGAGATCGCCAGGCGATCGGCAACGGCAGAGACGACGGCATCCGAATTGCCGCCTTGCTTCTTGCCCCAGGCAACGGCTTCCTTGATCGCATCGGCAAACATCGGCGTGCCGAGCGCCTTGAGAACGATGCTCGGGTTGGTCGTGCAATCGACCGGCTTCAGACGGGCAACTGCCTCGATGTCGCCGGTATCGGCCACGACCGTCGTCATGGCGCGGAGTTGGTCAAGCTTGGATGTCATGATCGGTATCCTTGTTGAATATTGCCCGGTGGGTTGGGAATAGTTGACCGGCGCGAAATGCCGTCCGGTTCAATGGACGATAGGGAAACTGCAAGCGACTGGCATCTTTCTTCCAATCTCTTGGCATTAGGAAGAAGAGTGCGAAAGTTCGATTTCCGGTCAAGGGTCAAAGCAGCAAAAATTCGACGATGGCGCATAGTCTTTCCGCCGAGGGCAAGCGCACTATATGCCTCCCTGCCCGACGACTTAGATCCACGGCTGCGTACCCGCACATTGTCCTCCTCGGCTGGACAAAGACCGAATTCCTCATGGCAACTATCATCAATCTCACAACGAAAAGTCAAGGACATTTGTGCATTTCAATTGACATAAGTTTCAAGCCATAGAATATCGACAGCCGGAGAGCTGACCTCGCCACCCGCCACGCACGATCGCCGCAATCCTCGTCGGTTGCGGTCTGGAGAATATCGGAAGGGGTGACGAAATCTTGCCGGAGGACCTGTGGCCAAACTCAGACGCGGGACACATACCGCCTATTCCGAGACGGCTTCCCTGCGGCTGCGTGCCGCCTGGCTCTACTATAATCAGGGCCTGACGCAGAAGGACGTCGCCGAACAGCTCGGCATCAGCCGCACAACGGTCATCCGCCTGCTCGACGAGGCGATGAGGCGCAGCGAAGTGCAGATCTGGATCAACGAAGGCATCGATGATTGCGTCGAACTGGCGATCAAGCTGGAGCGTGCCTATGGGCTCGACGAGGCGATCGTCGTTCCGGCTCCGGCCGGCGGTGATGTCAACGCGCTTGCGAAAAGCGTCGGCCTGGCGCTCGGCCAGTTTCTGACAGAGGCAATTCCGGACAACTACACGATCGGCGTCGGCTGGGGCCGGACGATGACCGCGTCGCTTGCAAGCTTCCGTCCGCCCCGGCGCGACAATTGCAAGGTCGTTTCACTGCTCGGCGGCATCGTCGCTGTCCACCAGACCAATCCGATTGACTATACTTGGCGTCTGGCAAGCCAGCTCGGCGCCGAATGCTACATGTTCCTGGCGCCGCTCCTAGTCGATTCCACCGAAACCAAGCGTAACCTCATCGAAAAATGCGGCCTGGAGGAAATCTACCGGCTGGCGGAAAACCTCGACCTTGCGATCGTCAGCTGCGGCGACATCGGCCCGCATTCGACCTCGCTTTCGGAAGGCTTCATTTCAAGGCGGGAACTGGAGCAGCTGATCGATGCCGGCTGCGTCTGCGACACGATGTTCAACTTCCTCGATGCCGACGGCAATTCCATCGATCACCCGATCAACAAGCGCGTCATGTCCGTCGATCTCGACACGCTGAAGAAGGCGAAGCACATTGTGCTGTCTTCCGGCGGCGAACATCGCGCGCTTGCCATCCGGGCCACGATCAAGCGCATCGGCTGCAACACGCTGATAACGGACGAGAGTGCGGCAAAGGCATTGCTGCGGCTCGATATGGCGAAGGCGGCTTAGGCCTTCCCCGCCTCCCAGCCGAGCATCGCCCGCTTGCGCGTCAGCCCCCAATGATAACCGGTAAGATCGCCATTCTTGCCCAGTGCTCGGTGGCACGGCACGACGAACGAGATCGGGTTGCGGCCGACGGCCGCGCCGACGGCGCGCATGGCAGTCGGCTGACCGATATCCTTGGCTATATCGGAATAGGTGACGGCCCGCCCCATTGGGATTTTCAACAGGCTCTCCCAGACGCGCACCTGGAAATCCGTGCCGATCAGCACGACCCGGAGCGGCTGGTCGCCCGACCATTTCGATGGCTCGAATATCCGCGCCGCATAGGGCATCGTCGCCTGGACATCCTCCACATATTGCGCGTTCGGCCAACGGCAGGTCATGTCCTCGAGGCAGGCCTTCTCGTCGCCGCTGTCGCTGAAGGCAAGGCCGGCAAGGCCGCGGTCGGTAACCATGATCAGTGCAAGGCCGAAAGGCGAGATGTGAAAGCCGTAGCGGATCACCAGGCCGCCGCCCCTCGCCTTCCATTCGCCCGGGGACATCGCCTCGTGGGTGACGAAGAGATCGTGCAGCCGGCTCGGGCCGGAGAGACCTACTTCGAACGAGGTTTCGAGCAGGGGCATGTCTTCCTGCCGCAGCAGCCGCTTGGCATGATCGAGCGTCACCGCCTGCAAAAAACCCTTCGGCGATAGTCCGGCCCAGCGGGTGAATGTCTTCTGCAGCTGCGTCGGCGACTGGCCCAGCCGATCGGCGATCGTCTCCAGCGACGGCTGGTCACGGTAATCCTCGGTAATGAGCTCGATCACGCGGCGAACGGTGTCGTAGTCCGGTCCTTCGGGCGTGATGTCTGTCTTGAGCTCTGCGATAGCATTCATGATCTTTCTCCTTGATAAGGAGAACATCACGAAGAGACGGCGGAAACCACCCGTTTCTTGCTGGAAATCTCATATTCTCTGCGTGACGGTCGCCAAGGCGCGCTTGAAGGCCTTGGCAAAGCTTTCGCGATCATCGGGATTGAGAAACGAGCCGACATCGGTGTCCTGGCGACGATCGCGGACATGCATCGAGACCACGCCGATTTCGCTGTGGCGCCGCACGAGGAAACGTGTCCAGAACGGATTGAAGCGATGTTCGACCATGCGGCCGGAGGCGGAGAATTTGCGGATCGAGACATTGGTGCGCGACACCGTGACTTCCTCCCGCACCCGACCGGAGCGGTAATTCAGCCAGAAAGCACCGTAAAGCAGAAGGAAATCGGCACCGAAAAAGAAGCCGATCGGCCATGCCCCGCGAATGACGAACAGGATGCCGTAAAACAAGCAGAAAACGCCCATCAGCGCCAGCATGACCCTGAAGCCCTTGCGCCCGAGCGAGCGGTAGGGAAACAATTCGGCGGCGAAAACCGGCCTGTCGCTTTCGGTCTCTGGATCGGCGTTGCGTTCGGTCATAGGACTTGAGTATAGGTCGTTCATGGCAAACCCCAAGATCAAATCCAGCACCCAAAACGTGAAAAAGTCAAATGCGACGACCGGCCGAAAACCGGCGGGCAAAAGCCTTTACTCCAAGGCGGATCTGGAGGAGATCTTCCGCCGGTTTTCCATCCAGCGGCCGGAGCCGAAGGGAGAGCTGGAGCACATCAACCCCTTCACCCTTGTCGTTGCCGTGGCGCTGTCGGCGCAGGCGACCGATGCCGGCGTCAACAAAGCGACCCGCGCCCTTTTTGCCGTCGCCGACACACCGCAGAAGATGCTTGATCTCGGCGAGGAGCGCGTTCGCGACTACATCAAGACCATCGGCCTTTACCGCAACAAGGCTAAGAACGTCATGGCGCTGTCGGAAAAGCTGATCCGGGATTTTGGCGGCGAGGTGCCGCAGACGCGCGAGGAACTGATGACGCTGCCCGGCGTCGGACGCAAGACGGCGAACGTGGTGCTGTCCATGGCGTTCGGGCAATCGACGCTCGCTGTCGACACCCACATCTTCCGCATCGCCAATCGCCTGCTCCTTGCTCCGGGCAAGACGCCCGACGAGGTGGAGCAGAAACTGATGAAGATCATCCCCGACCAGTATCTCTACCATGCCCACCACTGGCTGATCCTGCACGGCCGCTATTGCTGCAAGGCGCGCAAGCCGGAATGCGAGCGCTGCGTCATCGCCGACCTCTGTCGCTCGCCGGAGAAGACCTGCGACATTCCGGCGCCGCTCGTCGAGCTACCGCCGCAGGCGATTGCCGCCGGCTGACGCCGCCTCCCTGGCGGTCATCAGCTTGTGCAGATGCACCATCATTCCTGCCGCAAACAACGGCGTCAGCAGATTGACGATCGGGATGGCGAGGAAAGCCGCGATCACGAGACCGGCCAGAAATACCGTCATCGCATATTTGGCCCGGAACCGCCGTGCCTCCTCGGGAGAGCGAAAACGCATTGCCGCGAATTCGAAAAACTCCCGTCCCAGCAGATAACCGTTCACCAGAAAAAACGCGACGAGATTGACGCCGGGCACGAAGAGGAGGATCAGCGCTATGAGATTTCCGACGATGACGATCCCCAGAAATCTGAGCGATCCTTTGAGTGCCTGCAGGAACGGCAGAGCAGTGCCCGGCGCATCGGCCGGATAGTCCCGCTTTTCCACCACGTCGGCCACCTCGTCGAGGAAAAGACCAGCCACCAGGGCCGTTACCGGCGAGATCAACAAAGCCAGTCCCAGCGCCAGGCCGAAGCCGACCAGAAGTGCGAGCACGAAGGTAAGCCAGTTCGTCCAGTCCGGAACCGGCGGCACGAAGCTTTGCAGCCATGGCCACACGAAAGCGACGAATACACCCCGCACGGCAAACCATAATGCAATCAGCGCCAGCACGGTGATGCCAAGCACCTTGCAGAAAACCTTACGCGTCTCGGCTGCAAAGAGATTGTCGATCGAAAGACGCGCGGCATGGATGATCATTCGTTCAATACTCCTTGGAATGCATCCTATATGTAACCTGAAATTGCGTACGTGCCACTGCCTTCCTTCTTTGCGTGAATGATCAATACCCCAACAGAACTGTTGTAATAAAGTACACACTAATATATAGTCGCGTGCACATTAAAAACAACAACCTAAACATGATCAGCGACCATCGAAAACCTGCAATCATC